>JAJTBQ010000092.1 GCA_021286835.1 Thiomonas sp. | reverse complement strand
TCGTCGACTTGTCCGTACAGCTGAACCTCGGAATGGCCGGACATCGACGGGGCCTGGGCAGCGCAACCGCCAAGCGCCAGCCCGACTGCCAGCGCACAGGCTATCCGCCGCGCGCCCCTGGCGATCATGGCATTTCTCCACCTTTGCCAGCCGCCGCTCGCGCGAATGCCGCTGCTGTCTGCGGCACCCCACCCAAGCAGGATTTCGCGGCGCCGACTAGAATGCGGGTTAACCCTAAAACAAGCAGGTGCCATCATGGGCATTGTGAAACAGATTCTGAACTTCTTCTTTGGCTCGAACGGCAGCTCTGCCGAAACGATCCGCCTTTTTGCCGTGCGCGCGACCAGCTTGAACGAGTTGGAGCACATGCTGCGCGACCGCTGCGCCGCACAGCGGCACTGACCGATCCAGGTCTGTGCGCTACGGAGTGGGGACTGGCTCCATGCCCGATCACTCCACCAGCTTTTCCAGCTTGGCCTTGTCGAAATGCTCTGTCCGCAACGCTTCTGGCGGGCAGGCTTCGGCTGGACAAACGCCATGGCGTTCGAGCGCCTGCCACAACAGCGCAACCTGATGTTCGAGTTGCGCGGCGTGATCGATCAGGCCGAGAACCGCGCGTGATTGAGGATCGTCGCCGTTCTGCGTGACAGCGTAGGCGGAAAAACCCATGCGGGCCGCGGTTGCCTCCCGTTGCTGCTCGACTTCCTTCTGGATGATGCGGGCCGGGTTTCCCACGGCGGTTGCCCCCGCAGGCACGGCTTTCACGACCACGGCATTCGATCCGATGCGGGCGCCTTCACCCACCGTGAAACCGCCAAGCACCTGGGCGCCCGCGCCCACGACCACGCCGGCCTCGAGCGTCGGGTGCCGTTTGGCACCCTTGTAGAGCGACGTGCCGCCCAGGGTCACACCCTGGTAGATCGTGCAGTCGTCTCCGATCTCGGCCGTTTCGCCTATCACCACGCCCATGCCGTGATCGATGAAGACCCGGCGACCGATGATGGCGCCCGGATGGATCTCGATCCCCGTCAACCACCGGCCCCAATGCGAAATCCAGCGTCCCAGCCAATGCCAGCCATGCCGCCAGCAGCCATGGGCCATGCTGTGGAACAGCAAGGCATGCAGGCCCGGATAACAGGTGACAACCTCCCAGGTCGAGCGCGCGGCAGGGTCGCGCTCCAAGATGATCTGGATGGTCTCACGCAATCGTTGCAGCATGGATCGGTCGCTCTACAGCCATGAAAGGGAAGAGGCAGTGTATTGAACGCGCACCGAACGTGCAGAAGGCGCGCATCAGCCGGGCGGCACCTTGCGCAGAATCGCCGTGCATACCCCCCGCAGAATCTGCACTTCGTCGCGGGTAAGCTCGGCGCGCGAGGCCAGGCGCTGTAACCGAGGCAGGAGTTTGCGCGGCGCGCTGGGGTCGAGCACCTCCAGAGCTAGCAGAGCCTGCTCGACGTGCTCCAGCATCCCCTGCACCTCCCCGGCGGTCGCGGCCACCGCCTCGGCCTGGGCGGGCTGTACCGCATGCAGGCCGACCGCCTTGCGCCATTCCCAGGCAATGACCTGCACAGCCTGAGCGAGATTGAGCGAGGTGTAGGCCGGATTGGCCGGAATGCTCAGCAAGGCATCACAGCGGTAGACATCGGCATTGCTCAGCCCGAATCGCTCGCTGCCGAAGACAAACGCGACGCGGCGTCCCTGTGCTGTACTGCGCTGCGCCAACTGCGGCAACCACTCCGGCATACGCAGCGGCGGCCCGAAGTCGCGCACCCTTGCCGACAGCGCCACAACCATGCCGCAATCTTTCACGGCATCGGCCAACTCGGGCAGCACCTGAGCGGTCTGAAGCACATCCTCCGCCCCGCTGGCGAATGCCAGAGTCTCAGATTGGCTCAGCACATCTGCGTATCGCGGCGCCACGACACGCAGCGTGCCGAAACCCATGTTCTTGATGGCGCGCGCTGCCGCACCGACATTGCCGGGATGACTGGTACCCACGAGCACGAAGACCGTGTCGTCCAGGGGTTGGCCGCACGGCGCTGCGCGGCCCTCGATAAAATGCGCGTGTTTCATCTGTTCTTTGTCACTTCCCGAATCTTTCTCGCGCCATTGTCGTTGGTGGCGCTCTGGACACCATGCACCCCATGCTCAATGTGGCCGTTCGCGCAGCGCGCGAAGCCGGCAAAATCATCAACCGCGCGAGTCTCGATATCGATCTGCTTCGCGTCGCGCAAAAAGCGGCCAACGATTTTGTGACCGAAGTCGATCGCGCCGCCGAGCAGGCCATCATCGACGTGCTGCTCAAAGCCTACCCACAGCATGGCATTCTGGGCGAGGAGACCGGGAGCACCTTCGGAGACGCGACCTCCGAATACCAGTGGATCATCGACCCGCTGGACGGCACCACCAACTTCATTCATGGAATGCCGGTGTACGCCGTGTCCATTGCACTGGCGCACCGCGGCGTGGTTCAGCAGGCCGTCGTCTACGACCCGACCCGCGACGAGCTGTTTACCGCCACGCGCGGGGCCGGCGCCTTTCTCAACAGCCGCCGCATCCGCGTGTCCAACCGGGTGCGCCTGGAAGACAGTCTCATCGGCACCGGATTTCCGTTCCGCAAGCACGACGATTTCGACAGCTATATGGAGATGTTCAAGCTCGTGGCTCAACGCTGCGTCGGCTTGCGGCGCCCGGGCGCGGCAGCGATCGACCTGGCCTACGTGGCCGCGGGACGCTACGACGGCTTCTTCGAGAGCGGCCTCAAGCCCTGGGACATCGCGGCTGGCAGCCTGCTTATCACCGAGGCTGGCGGTCTGGTGGGCAACTTTGCCGGAGACGGCGATTTTCTCCACAGCGGCGAGGTGCTCGCTGCCACACCGCGCGTGTACGGACAGATCGTCAGCCTGCTGCAGCGATTCTCCAAAGTCTCGCCGCCCGCCGCTGAGCCCCCATCAACAGCCCCGGTCTCGAGCGCGACCGACGCTCAGATCGCTCACATGAATGCACCTACCAGCAAAAAGACCGGTACGTTGGCCATTCCCGAGAGCAAGCGGCCGAAGGCCGCGCCGCGCCGCATCAAGGCAAGCGATGTTGCCAAACCCCGCCAGACTGAAAAGTCACTTCCGCCATCGGTATACAAGCCCAAACGCAACAAGGACTAGCTTCGCAAGCCATTGAAATGATTTGAATTTCAGATATTTTGCTGCATCGCACAAAAAAGTTCTTGCAATTCGAGAGTCCATCCCTAAAATAGGAATTGTGCAGTGCACAAATGAACCTGAGCAGACCGTCATCTCCATGACACCGTTGCGGGTTCAGAATGTGTTGGCTGCCGCCCCCGCAGCCACACCCTTCAACCCAGGAGAGACATCATGATGACCCCCGAGCAATTCGCCGCCGCGCAAAAAGCCCAGTTCGAAACCTTTTTCGGCCTGGCCGCCAAATCCATGGACAACATGGAAAAACTGGTCGACCTGAACATGCAGGCCGTCAAGACTTCACTGCAGGAAGGCGCCGACCACACCCTGGCCCTGCTGTCGGTCAAGGATCTGCAGGAGCTTTCGGCCCTGCAATCCGGCTGGATGCAGCCGATGGCCGAGAAGGTGCTGTCGTATTCGCGTCATGCTTACGAGATCACGTCGGGTGCCCAGGCCGAGCTGGCCAAGGCTGCCGAGTCGCAGATCGCCGAAACGCACAAGAAGTTCATGGATCTGGCCGAATCTGCCGCCAAGAACGCTCCCGCCGGATCGGAAACGGCCGTGGCCATGATCAAGAGCGCCATGAGCGCCGCCAACAACGCTTACGACTCGGTGCAAAAGGTCACCAAACAAGCGGCCGAGGCGGTGGAGGCCAATATGAACGCTGTCACCAGCACCGCCATGAAGGCCGCGCAGACCACCACACGTGCCACCAAGCGTGCCGCGGCCTGATGAATTGATCTGTACGAGCAGATCGCTTGTCCAGCGTCGCACGGCCTGTCAACTTTCATGGCATCGCGACGTTGACTGATCAAGAGGCCCGGCAGCATTCCTCATTTACAAAGCCGAGTCGCCTCGAGAGTTGTCTCCTCGGTACCCTCAAGGTACCCTTGAAGCCGGTCGATGACCGGCTCTTTTTTTGCCCCTCTTTTGCCCCTCGCGCCTTCGGGCAACGCTGAACAAGCCCCTCGCGTGTCGCGCGCCATCGCAGGAATTTATTCAGCGTCACCTTCGTTCAATGACTGCAGACCTGCCGATCGAGTTCGCCCAGCAGGGCACTCAGCATCTGCAGCGTCGGCATGGGGTGTTGAGCCAGACGCGCCAGTTCCAAGGGGGCATGAAGCAGTGCGGCAATTTCCAGCGCACGGCCTCGCTCCAGATCCTGCAGGGTCGACGCCTTCACCGGGCCGATGCCGCGGGCGATGTCCATTCGCTGTTCGATGCTGACCATCGGATCGCAACCGTAGGCGCGCGCCAGGCCCATGACCTCGGCCATGCCCTCGCGGATGATCGCCACAAGCTCGGGGTTGTCGCTGATCGCATTCATGCGCGCCCGCGTCAACGCAGCAACCGGATTGAAGGTGGCATTGCCGACGAGTTTCATCCAGATCGCATCGCGAATCCGATCGGTGACCTCCGGCTCGCAACCGGCCGCGCGCAAGCGCTCGGCGAGCGCCTGGACACGCAGGCTGCGCTCATGGGCGGGCTCGCCAAGGACGTAGCGATACTGACCGTTGCCTCGAATCACGCCCGGACTGACCACTTCCGCACTCGCATGCACCACGCAGCCCACGAGATGCGCGGGGTCCAGCGCGTGCAACAGCCGGCCTCCCGGATCGATGCTCACCAGATGCGCCGTACATCCGTTCGCCGTGGTCGCGTAGGGGCTGGCATCCCGATGGAAATACCACCACGGCACGCCGTTGATGGCGGGCAGCACGATGCTGCCCGGGTGCAGCACCGACCGCAGGCCGGGCATCAGCGGCGCGAGCTGATGCGCCTTCAGCCCGAGAATCACCAGATCCTGCGCCTCGAAATCGGCCAGGTCGTCGCTGGCCTGAACCGCAACGCAGACGCGCTCGTGCGGATCGTCCAGACACAACCCGTCGCGGCGGATGGCCTGGAGGTGCTCGCCTCGCGCCAACACGCCTACCGTGTTGCCGGCGGCGGCCAGACGCACCGCCAAAGTCCCGCCGACCGCGCCGGCGCCGACCACCAAAACCTTCCAGGGTTCGGACATGTCCATTCCTCGATTGGGTGCGCCACCGCCCGTACGGTCGTGCACAAAGACTCCCTACTCCAACGACAATAGCACGCAAAAAAGCTCCCATGCTGACGCCGCGACAAGTCCTCGTTATCCTGCACGGCCGCTACTTCACCGGCGGTCTGGTCTCTGCCGTGGGCGTGGCCATTCTGGGCCTGACCACCTATGCGCTGACAGGACTTGGCCCTGCAATCGCTCTGGGCAGCGGCGCGCTCACCGTGTGCTTTGCCGACAATCCGGCGCCCACACGGGTCAAGCGCGTGGAAATGCTGTTCAGCAGTTTCACGAGCACCGTGGCCTTCGCCTTGGTCAGTGCCAGTCTGTGGTGGCCCCCTGTGCAGATCGTGCTGATTCCCCTGCTGGGATTTTTCAGCGGCCTGATCGCGGTCTGGGGCAAGCGGGCGCTGGCGATGAGTTTCAGCGTGCTGTTCATTTCGGTCATCACACTGGGATCGCCGGCCATGCACAGTCCGGCGCAGCTTGGCGCGGCCGTCGCCCTGTTTCTGGCCGGCGCCCTGCTTTACAGTGCCTACGCCCTGCTGCTGGCGCACTGGCTGAGCAGGCGCACCAAGGAGCAAGCGCTCGCCGAACTGCTGGCTCAGCTGGGCCAGTTTGCCCATTGGCTGGCCGATCATCTGGGCGTGCATTCGACCCAGGAGAGCACCGGCGGGCATGCCGTCCGGCCCTGGGGGCCTGCAGGCGTGAGCAGTGTCGTGGCGCAACTCACGGCGATCAACGATACCCTGCAAAACACGCGCGACATCGTGCTGCGAGATGTCCATACCGAAGCAGACCGCGCCCTGGCCGCAAAGCTGATCCTGCTGCTGGAAGTGAACGAAGCCCTGCTGGCCAGCCAGACCGATGTCGACCTCATCCTGAACCAGTTCGACGCCACAGCGGTACCCGACGCCCTGAGCGATTGGGCGCGCCGCATCGGCGACGCGCTCGACCAGGGTGCCGACGCGCTGCTGCGCGGCACACAACCCGACCTCCTGCCCGCACGCCCGCCCTGCGCCGAGACCATTCATCAGGCCCTCGAGACGCTGCATCCGAGCCAGCCCAGCGCAGCCTTCACGCAGGCGCGCATGGCCTTGCGAGCCAGCGCCGACAAATTCCAGCGCATCACCGACCTTCTGGCCATGCCCCCGCGCACGGACGGGTCCGCCGCAGCCGATCCGCTCCAGGGCATGGATCTGCAATCCTTCCTCAGTCCCCTGCGCTACGACCCCCACGCGCTGTGGCAGTCGATCCGCTGGGAATCGCCCATCCTGCGCTATGCCATCCGGCTGGCTCTGGCCCTGTTCGCCGGGGAGCTGCTGCTGCGCATGCTGCCCTATCACCCGCATGATTACTGGGTCTTGCTGACCATCGGGGTGATCCTGCGCCCCAACTACAGCGTCACCCGGCAACGCATCAAGGACCGCGTGCTGGGCACGCTGCTGGGCTGTGCGCTTGTGGCTGCCCTGCTCTCCACCCACCCCTCGCTGGGCGTGATGACGCTGGGCGTGTTCATCTCCCTGGCCTTTGCGCGCACCTTCATCACCCTCAACTACCGCTTCACCGCCCTGTTCGCCAGCGTCAATGCCTTGCTGCTGGTGGCCCTGCTGGAGCCGGGCAGCCAGTTCCTGATCACCCAGCGGCTGCAAGACACCCTGATCGGCGCAGCGCTGGCCTGGGGGTTCAGTTTCGTGCTGCCTCGCTGGGAGGCCAATGATCTGCGCCGTCAGGTGGATGCGCTGCAGCGCGCGACCCTGGGCTATGCGCAGGCCGTCCTCGATCCGGTGCACGTCAGCGACCTGAACTACCGCCGGGAACGCAAGCGCATCCAGGACGCGCTTGCCGCCGTGGGCGGCCTGCATGCCCGCATGCTGGAAGAGCCGCGCCAGCATCAACGGATGCGCCGGGAGCTTGCCGCCTTCATCGCCCACAGCGACCTCCTCAGCGCCCACCTCGCCACCCTGCGCGTCCTGCGGGCGCAGCATGGCGACCGGGTGCTGTCGGCCGCGGAGCAGGCCCGCCTACGGCGCACCCTTGCGCTGCTCCGGAGCGACCTCAACCCGGACGGGCAGGATCTCCCCTCAAGCGCCGCCGAAACCGGTTCCATCGACACCCCGGTGGAGCGCAGGCTGCGCGAGGTCGAGGCCGAAGGACAGACCATCGCCCGTCTCTCGCGTCAAATCCGTACCGCCGCGGCCACCTGAGCGTCCTCTGGGGCGGCCCGGCGTTT
>JAJTBQ010000091.1 GCA_021286835.1 Thiomonas sp. | reverse complement strand
GCGCTTGAAGGCGAACACCCCCGCGGTGTACGGAAAGCTGCCCGGCACGTTGTCGCGCATCAGCCAGCGCAGCACCTCGCCGTGATCGTCCCAGCGGGGAAGCACCACTTTGCGCACCCGGGTGCCCGACAACGTGGTGTGGATGAGCGCAGTGCGGATCTCGCGGTCGCGGATCTTCACCACATAGTCGTCGCCGGCATAAGCGCGCTGCATGTCGGGCCATTGCGCCAGCAGTTTGCGGGCGGCGGGCTGCATGCGCGCCTCGCGCTGCTCGGCCAGGTCATTCACCGCGTTCACCGCGGCGGTCTTGTCGGGGTTGGCGGCGTGCAGCATGCGGCCGCTTTCGCGCAACTGCTGCGCTTCACGCGCCAGCACCGACTGCATCTGGACATTGCGGTGATAGCCGCGCACCGTGTCGGCGATCTCCGCCAGATAGCGGCTGCGGGCGGCGGGCACGATGGGCGTCTGGTGGGTGCTGTGGCGGGTCTCGACGGCGGGAAGGCGACCGGCTTCGAGGGCCAGGCCATGCGTTGCGAGACGCGCCTTGATGGCCTGGTACAGCGCGGTCACGCCGTCATCGTTGAAGCGCGAGGCCATGGTGCCGAAGACGGGCAGATCTTCCGGCCTGGTGGTCCAGGCCTCGCGGTTGCGCTGCAATTGCTTGGCCACGTCGCGCAGGGCGTCCATCGCGCCTTTGCGGTCGAACTTGTTGATGGCGACGAAGTCGGCGAAGTCCAGCATGTCGATCTTCTCCAACTGGCTGGCTGCGCCGAATTCCGGCGTCATGACGTAAAGCGTCGCGTCGGCATGGGGCACGATGGCGGCGTCGCCCTGGCCGATGCCCGAGGTCTCCACCACGATCAGATCGAAGCCCGCAGCCTTGCACGCCGCGATCACGTCCGGCAAGGCCTTGCTGATCTCGCTGCCGGCATCGCGCGTGGCCAGGCTGCGCATGAAGACTTTGGTGCCAGCGCTGCCCCCCGAGGAGGCCGATGCCTCTTGCCGGGTCCACGGGCCGATGGCGTTCATGCGGATGCGGTCGCCCAGCAGCGCGCCTCCGCTTTTGCGGCGGGAGGGATCGATGCTGATCACGGCGATGCGCAGGGCGTCGTCCTGATCCAGCCGGGCCCGGCGGATCAGCTCATCGACCAGGCTGCTCTTGCCCGCGCCGCCCGTGCCGGTCACGCCCAGCACCACGCCGCTCGCGTCTTCAGCCTGCTGGTGCAGGCTGCGCAGCAGCGCGGCATCGGCCTGGCCGTTTTCCATCTGGGTGATCAGTCGGGCGAGCAAGGACGTCGAGGTCTGCAGCGCGTCGGCGGTCTGAGTCTCAGGCAGGGCGGGCAGGGGGTGGTCGGCACGGCGGAGCATGTCGCCGATCATGCCTTGCAGCCCCAGCCGCTGGCCGTCTTCGGGACTGTAGATCCGGGCGACGCCATACTGGTGCAGCGCCTCGATCTCGTCGGCCACGATCACCCCGCCGCCGCCGCCGAAGACCTGAATATGGCCAGCCCCCTGCTCGCGCAATCGATCGATCATGTAGCGGAAAAACTCGACATGGCCGCCCTGGTAGCTGGAGACGGCTATCGCGTGAGCGTCTTCCTGAAGGGCTGCGGTGACGATCTCGTCCACCGAACGGTTATGCCCCAGATGGATGACCTCCGCCCCCATGCCGATGAGGATGCGCCGCATGATGTTGATGGCGGCGTCGTGTCCATCGAACAGCGAGGCCGCCGTGACGAAGCGCAGTCGTTGCTGAGCGCGGTAGGCGGCCAGCGCCTTGGCCTCGGACAAGTCGGTCATCACGGTCTCCTTCACGGCGACGTTCGTGGCGTCGCGAGTTGTTTGATTGACGTTTACGTCAATTCGAACTGTAGCCGATCCCGGACGCCGCCGCGGCCAAATCCGCGCGCTTCACAGGGCCGACGACCGAGACAAAACCCTAAGACTGTTTTCATTTTCGAGACCTACGCTTGTGCAGAGTCCCGCCCACCTCTGGCGATGGCGTCTCTGGCGTAGGCCGGGCCACTGAACAGGAGACCCTCATGCGCAGACTCTTTTTCCTCGCGCCCGACGTGCCCAGCGCGCACGCTCTGGTCGACAGTCTTCTGCTTGCCCGCATTGCGGACAAGCACATCCACGTTCTGGCCCGCGAAGGCACGCCGCTGGGCGATCTGCCCGAGGCGGGGGTGGCACAGCGATCCGATCTGATCCCCGCCATCGAACGAGGCGCGGCCGCCGGTGGCGCCACGGGACTCGTTGCCGGGCTGGTGGCCGTGGCCTTGCCCGGCATGGCCATCATCCCGGCGGGTGGCATCGTCATCGCCCTGGCCGCCGCGGGTGCCCTGGTGGGCAGTTGGGCCAGCAGCATGGTGGGCGTGAGCGTGAGCAGCACGCGGCTCGAACGGTTCAAGGAAGCCATCGCCTCCGGCCAGGTGCTGGTGATGGCCGACGTGACGCACGAGCATGTTCAACCCATCCTCGAACGCATGAAGACCTGTTGCCCGAACGTGGTCTCGGAAGGCATGGACCACGATATTCCGGTCTTTCCCTGAGTCCCTGCGCGGCTTGGTCCACGCACCGATCAGGCGCCGAGCAGGTCCTTGGCCACGCGGGTGATCTGGGCCACGCCCGGGTGGGTGATGCGCCGCTCCACCGAGATGGCGTAGAACTCCTGGTGCATGTCCTCACAGTGGCCGAGCAGCGCCACGCCGAGTTCTCGATTGATGTCGGACTGCAGCACGCTGGGCGCGGCGAAGGCGCCCCGTCCTTCGCGGCCGAATGCCGTCATGAGGGCGCCGTCCTCGAATTCACCGGCGATGCGGGCGGCAATCTTGTTCTGCCCCAGCCATTGGTCGATCTGCCCGCGCACCGCCGAAGAGGTGGCCGGCAGCAGCAAGGGTAGTTCGGCAAGACAGTGCGGGAAGGGCAGGCTGGCGCGCTGCAGCAGCGACGGGCTGGCATAGAAGCTCAGCGTCGTGCGGCCCAGGCGGTGATTGAACGCCCGCACGTTCACATGCGCGGGCAGCGGGGCATCGGCGATGACCAGATCGAGCCGATGTACCGCCAGATCGGCCAGCAGGTCATCCATCTCGCCCTCTTCGCACACCAGGCGGGGTGATGTGCCGCCTTGCAGCGCGGGCTCGATGAGCCGGTACGCAATCGCCTTCGGTACGGCGTCCGTCACCCCGATGCGCAAAGGTGCGGAAGGTCGGGCGGGCTGATCGTGCTGCAGCGCAGCCTCCATTTCCGCGCCCAGGGTGAAGATCTCCTCGGCGTAGCGCAGCGCCAACTGGCCAGCCTCGGTGAGTTCCACATGGCGCCCGTTCTTGCGCAGCAGGCGCTTGCCCAGATGGTCTTCCAGCAGCTTGATCTGGCCGCTCAGGGTTTGCGGGGTGATGTGCAGCTGCTTGCCGGCCCGAACGATGCCGCCGGTCTTTGCGGTGACCCAGAAGTAGTGCAGGTGCTTGAAATTCATGGCGATGACCTTCTGGCCATTCGAGAAAATCGAAGTGAAAAAATCAAAAATACGAATTTACGCGAAATGATCATAGGCCTAGAGTTCGTGCTGTCTCTCAAGGAAACGCAGGGCCGCCCCAAGTTTCCTTGACCCCCACGGGGGGGCGGGTCGGCGAGCCGACCTTGGGGGCGTTCAATTCTTCATTGGAGTTCGACATGAACGAGAGCAATGCCTGGGGCAAGAGTGCCATGGTGTATTCCACCGGCACGGCTGCCGTTTCCATTCCCGCGCACCGCGTGCTGCGCAATACCTATGCCCTGCTGGCGCTGACGCTGACCTTCAGCGCGGCGGTGGCGGCGGCGAGCGCTGCGCTCAAGCTGCCGCATCCCGGCATCATCCTCACGCTGGTGGGCTACTTCGGCCTGCTGTTCGCCACCTACAAGCTCAGCAACAGCGCCTGGGGGCTGGGCGCGGTGTTCGCCCTGACCGGCTTCATGGGTTACACGCTCGGCTCCATCGTCAACCACTACCTGGCGATGCAGGGCGGCGGCGAGATCGTGGCCATGGCCTTTGGCGGCACGGCGCTGATTTTCTTCGGTCTGTCGGCCTGGGTGCTGACCAGCAAGCGCGACTTCAGCTTCATGGGCGGCTTTCTCTTTGCCGGCATGATCGTGGCGCTGCTGGCCGGTCTGGCGGCGGTGTTCTTCCAGATGCCCGCCTTGTCGTTGACGGTCTCCGCTGCGGTGGTGCTGCTGATGTCGGGCATGATTCTGTTCGAAACCAGCCGCATCGTGCACGGTGGCGAGACCAACTACATCCTGGCCACGGTAAGCCTGTTCGTGAGCATCTTCAACCTGTTCACCAGCCTGCTGCAACTGCTCGGCTTCATGGGCAGCGACGAGTAAGGCGAGCCGATTGAAAGGAGGTTTCGCATGCAATGCCCACACTGTGCCGGCACGACGCTGGTGATGGCCGAACGTCAGGGCATCGAGATCGACTACTGCCCGAAGTGCCGCGGCGTCTGGCTCGATCGCGGCGAACTCGACAAGATCGTCGAGCGCGCCGCAGCTGCTGAGAGGAGTGCGGCCCACGCCGCGCCTGCCCCTGCCACGACCCCGGCGCCACAACGAGCGGCGCCCCGCCAGCCCGATTTCGAAGACAGCGATTTTCGCAGGCCATCGCACGATTCACGCCAGGGACAGCAGCCCTACCGCAAGCGCAAGTCGCTGCTGTCCGACCTGTTTGATTTCGATTGACACACTGCGCTCCAACGGTGTCATCTCTTGGGGGGCCTAGGCCCCCCTTTTTTAGGGTTCTTCGCTCTGATCATGGACATCTTGCAGCTCCCCTTCCTAGGTCACGCCGTTTGGCTCTGGCTGGTGTTTGGCGGTGTGGTCGTCACTCTGCTGGCGCTCGATCTCGGGGTGTTGCACCGCGACGGTGGCGAGATCAGCGTGACGGAAAGTCTGTGGCTTTCGGCGGGCTATATCGCGGTCGCCCTGGTGTTCGGCGGCTGGCTGTGGTGGCAGGTGGGGCCGCAGCAGGGCATGGATTACTTCACGGCCTACGCCGTCGAGAAAAGCCTGTCGCTGGACAATGTGTTCGTGATCTCGCTGGTCTTCGCAGCCTTCGCCGTGCCGCGCCAGTACCAGCACCGCGTGCTGTTCTGGGGCATTCTGGGGGTGATCGTGATGCGGGCGCTGCTCATCGGCGCGGGCGCCACGCTGGTCCGGGAGTTCCACTGGATTCTCTACCTGTTCGCCGCCTTCCTGATCTACACCGGGGTGAAGATGCTGTGGGCGGCCGACCATGCGCCCGATCCGATGCGCAACCCGGTGCTGCGTCTGATCCGCCGCGTGGTGCCGGTGTCGGAGCAACTGCATGGCAACGCGTTCTGGGTGAAGCGGCTTGATGGCAACGGTCGCATGCGTCGCCTTGCCACGCCCTTGTTCATGGCGCTGGTTACCGTGGAACTGGCCGACCTGGTGTTTGCCGTGGACAGCGTGCCCGCCGTCTTCGCGGTGACGGCCGACCCCTTCGTGGTCTACACGAGCAATATCTTCGCCATCCTGGGCCTGCGTGCGCTGTACTTTGCGCTGGCCGCCATCCTGCACCGCTTCGCCTATCTGAAGTACGCGCTGGCGCTGGTGCTGGTGTTCATCGGCGGCAAGATCATCGCGGCCGAGCTGGTGGGCAAGATCCCCTCGGCGATCAGCCTGGCGGTGACCTTCGGTCTGCTGGCGGCAGGCGTGCTGTTCTCGCTGTGGAAGACGCGCGGCGCGGCGGCGATCAAGCCTGCTGGGCAATGACCTCGAGCAGCGCGGCGCCATAGGTGTCGCGCTTCTTGTCGCCCACGCCGGAAATGCTGCGCAGGGCCTCCAGGCTGTCGGGGCGCGCCAGCGCGATGGCCTGCAGCGTGGCGTCGGGAAAGACCACATAGGCCGGCACCCCATGATCCTTCGCCGTGGCCGCACGCCAGCTGCGCAGGTGGGCGAACAGTTCGGCGTCGGCGCTCGACATGGCCTGCATCGTCAGGCGCGTGCCGGTCGATGCGGTGCTGCCCCCGGCACTGCGCCGCCGCCGCTCCGAGCCGGGCTCGCGGTGCTTGAGATGGATGCGCTGCTGGCCCTTGAGCACGGCGCGGCTGGCGTCGGTGAGGTGCAGCACGTTGAAGTGCGCCGCGTCCACCTCGACGACGCGCTGCGCGGCAAGCTGGCGCAGCAGCAGGCGCCAGTCGGTTTCGCTCAGGTCGGCCCCGATGCCGAAGGTCGACAGCGCATGATGGCCGTGGCGCTCGGTCTTTTCGGTGCGTTTGCCGCGCAGCACGTCGATGAGGTGGCTCGCCGCAAAGCTGGTGCCGCTGGCCTGGCGGCAGCGGTAGATGGTGGACAGCAGCTTCTGCGCCGACTCGGTGACGTCGATGAGTTGGGGCGGATTCAGGCAGTTGTCGCAATTGCCGCAGGGCGTGCTGGATTCGCCGAAGTAGCCCAGCAGGCGCACGCGGCGGCAGTCGGCGGCCTCGGCGAGTGCGAGCATGGCGTCGAGCTTGGCGGTGGACAGGCGCTTGTAGGCGTCGTCGGCCTCCGACAGTTCGATGAGCCGTCGCTGCTGCACCACGTCCTGCAGGCCATAGGCCATCCACGCGGTGGCGGGCAGGCCGTCGCGTCCGGCGCGGCCAGTCTCCTGGAAGTAGCCCTCGATGGACTTGGGCATGTCGAGGTGCGCGACGAAACGCACGTCGGGTTTGTCGATGCCCATGCCGAAGGCAATCGTCGCCACCATGACGATGCCGTCCTCGTCGAGAAAGCGTCGTAGATGGGCCGCGCGCGTGGCCGCGGGCAGACCGGCGTGGTAGGGCAGGGCGCGCAGGCCATGGCCGGACAGCATCTCGGCCACTTCTTCCACCGTATTGCGCGACAGGGCATAGACCACGCCGCAATCAAACGGATGCTCGGTGCGGATGAACTGCAGCAGCTGCGCGCGGCCGTCGCGCTTTTCCACCACGCGGTAGCGGATGTTGGGGCGGTCGAAACTGGAGACGAACTCGGTGCCGTCATGCAGCAGGCGCTGCACGATCTCGTGCCGCGTGGGCTCGTCGGCGGTGGCCGTCAGCGCCACGCGGGGCACGTCGGGCCAGCGCTCGCGCAGCATCGAGAGCTGGCCGTACTCCGGACGGAAGTCGTGGCCCCATTGCGAGACGCAATGCGCCTCGTCGATGGCGAACAGCGCGATGCGCAGATCGTCGAGCAGGGCCAGGCCGGATTCACTCAGCAGCCGCTCCGGCGCCATGTAGAGCAGGTCGAGTTCGCCCGCGCGCGCGGCCCGCTGCACGGCTCTAGCCTCCGTGGCGTCGAGCGTGGAATTGAGGAAGGCGGCGCGCAGGCCCAGTTCGCGCAGCGCGGCCACCTGGTCCTGCATCAGCGCGATCAGCGGCGAGACGACGATGCCCACGCCGTCGCGCAGCAGCGCTGGAATCTGGAAACACAGCGATTTGCCCCCGCCCGTGGGCATGAGCACCAGGGCGTCGCCGCCCGCGACCACATGGTCGATGGCCTGGGCCTGCAAACT
>JAJTBQ010000090.1 GCA_021286835.1 Thiomonas sp. | reverse complement strand
TAGCCCTGCTGCGCCTGGGCCGGTGCGAACTCCATGCACTCGATCACGGCGTCGAGCGGGAGGACGAAGGTGCGTTCGGCAGCCTGGACCAGGAAGCCGTCGATGATGGCCAGAGTCAGCGGCAGGCGCAGACGCATCTGCGTGCCTACGCCCGCGCTGCTCTGGATGTCGATGCTGCCGCGAATGGCTTCGATATTGCGTTTGACCACGTCCATGCCCACGCCGCGTCCTGAAAGGTCGGTGATGGCATCGGCCGTGGAGAAGCCGGGCTCGAAGATCAGGGTCCAGACCTCGGCGTCGGGCAGAGCCGCGGCGCCTTCGGGCGTGACCAGGCCGCGTTCGATGGCTTTGGCCAGAATGCGCTCGCGGTTCAGACCGCCGCCGTCATCCGCCACGGTGATGAGAATGCTGCCCGAGTCATGCCGGGCGGCGAGCTTGAGCGTGCCCTGAGCGGGTTTGCCGCGGGCGATGCGAACCTCGGGCGATTCGATGCCGTGGTCCATGGAGTTGCGCACCAGATGCATCAGCGGATCGGCGATGCGCTCCACCAGGGTCTTGTCCATCTCGGTGTCGGCGCCCTCGATGACCAGGGCGATGTCCTTGCCGAGTTCGCGCGAGACGTCGCGCACCAAGCGCTGAAAGCGGGCGAAGGTTTCACCGATTTCGACCATGCGCAGCTTCAGCGCGCGTTCGCGGATGTCCTCGACCAGACGGGTGACCTGCGCGGCCGCCTCGGTCTGCGTCGCATTTTGAGCATGCAGCGCGTTGCCTGCACTGGCGATGACCAGTTCGCCCACCAGGTTGATCAGGGCATCGAGCTTGTCGGCGGCCACGCGCAACATCTGGCTGTCGCGGCTGCGTTTGTCCTTGACCTGTTTTTGCTTGTCGAGCGCGGCCTGCACGATGGGCTGATGCGTCGCGCCTTCGCGAACCAGGATCTCGCCCAGCGGCGAGGCCGGGGAGCCCGTCGCCTGGGCGTCCTGCTGGGTGCTCAGCGCGTCGGTCAGCTCCTTTTGCGTCAGGGTGCCGATCTGCACCAGGATGTCGCCCAGCCGCAGATCGTCCTCGGGCAGGGTGCGGATCAGTTCCACATAGTCGGCGATTCGGCTGTGCGCGGGCAGGATGCGGATGATGCTGTCTTCCTGCACGAACTCGAACACCGCGGCAATGTCTTCCTTGCTGGCCTCGCTCTTGAAGTTGATCTCGAAGCCGAGGTAGCTGGTCTCGGCGTCCATCACGTCCAGCGGGGGCAGGGCGTCGGTCAGGGTCACAAGTCCGACGATGTCGCCCAGGCCGCGCAGATAGCGAATGAAAGCCAGCGGGTCCATGCCGTTGCGCAGACTGTCGGCGCCAAAGCGCAGCGACAGGTGCCAGGACGCCGTCAAGGCAGCCCCTTGCGCAAGCACGGTGACGGGGGGGACGCCGTCCGTCGCCGAGGCCACGGGGACGACCGCTTCCGCCGCGACCACCAGCGCGCCGCCGGCATGCTGCGCGGCCTGCAGCCGTGCGACCAGCGCCTGTTCCTGCGGGGTGTCGCTGATGCACGAGCCTTGGCTGTCGACCTGATCGACCAGTTGCGCCAGATGGTCGCGCCCCTGCAGCAGCAGGGCCACCAGCTCGGGGCTGACGGCGAGCTTGTCCGCGCGCATCTGGTCGAGCACGCTCTCAAGGTGATGGGTGAAGCGCACGATGCCGTCGAGGCCGAACAGACCGGCCGAGCCCTTGATGGTGTGGGCCGCGCGGAACAGGGCGTTGATGCGCTCGCCATCGTCCTGCGCAGCCGGATCGCCCTGGGGCTGGTCGAGTTCCATCAGGCCTCGTTCCATGCCTTCGAGCAGTTCCTGCGCCTCGACGATGAAGGAGCGCATGGCCTGCTGCATCTGTTGTTCGAAACTCATGCTTGCTCCTTGGATTGCGCGGTGTGGCCGAACTCGACCACCGGGTCGCCGAAATAGGCCAGCAGGCCGCAGAGTTCGAGCGCGTCGATGACGGCCGGGCTGTGCCCGCTGAGCTTGAGGCTGTGTTCCAGGTTGCTGGCCTGCTGCTTGGCCGCCAGGAGAATCTGCACGCCCGAGGCGTCGATCTCGTCGACTGCGGCCAGCTGCAGTTCGACCAGCGGATGCTGGGCGATCAGCTCGGCCAGGCGGGCGCGCACATCGGCCGCGGCGTAGATGTCCAGCGCCCCCTGCAGCACCACGCTGCAAGCCGGGCCGGCTTGGTGTTCGAGGATCTCCAATGCAATCTCCTGCTGGGTCGTGGGACGGTGAGGCGCGATCAGGGCGCGATGAGTTTGGACACGGCGGCCAGCATCTGCGCGGGCTGGAAGGGTTTGACCACCCAGGCGCGGGCACCGGCTGCCTGGCCCTGCGCCTTCATGTCATCCTGGCTCTCGGTGGTGAGCATGATGATGGGCGTGAACTTGTAGTCGGGCTTCTGCTTGATTTCCTTGACCAGGGTGATGCCGTCCATATTGGGCATGTTCACGTCGCTGATGATGAGGTGGATCTTGCGTCCGTCGAGCTTGGTCAGGGCGTCCACGCCGTCGCAGGCTTCGATGACCTCGTAGCCCGCGCTGGCGAGGGCGATATTGACCACCTGGCGCAGGGAGGCGGAGTCGTCGACGATGAGAATGGTTTTGGCCATGGCAATGTGCAAAAAAAGGAGTTGAACGAGAGGCGTGGTTTGCCGGTCTTAGAAAAAGGTGATGTCGCCGCCGTCCTGCGCGTCCACGGTGGACTGGCCGCTGTGATTGAGGCGCTGCTCCTGCGTGGTGTAGCCGTTGGCGATGCGATGCATGAAGGCGGGCGCGTCGAGCCGGGCATCGGGGCTTGCGGCGCGGCGGGACTGGTAGCTCTGCAGCTCGACCACCAGGGCGTCGAGGCTGTCGCGGCTGTGGGTGAGGATCTGGCTGACCCGGTCCTGGAATTGCAGGGAGACGAGCACGTCGCCGATCTCCTCCCGGATGCCGCCGCTCTCGCGCTGCAGCAGATCGGAAGATTCCGATAGCCCCGTGGCCACGGCGCGCAAGCGACCCAGCACCTGATCGATGGATGACTCGGAGCGGGTGAGGAACTGCTGTTCCTCGTTCTGCGATTGCTCGGCCGAGCGCGTCAAGGTTTGAATTGCGCCGGTGATGATCTTCACCTGTTCGCCCATCTTGCGGCCTGTATCGCGCGATTGCGCCGAGAGCTTGCGCACTTCATCGGCGACGACGGCGAAGCCGCGACCATTCTCGCCCGCGCGCGCGGCTTCGATGGCCGCGTTCAGGGCGAGCAGATTGGTCTTGGCCGCCAGCGCGGCCACCTCCGCCGCCATCTTCTCCAGCGCATCGGTATAGCGCGACATGCCCAGCACTTCGCCGACCATGGCCGCGCGCTTGGCCAGCGCGGCGCGCAACTGGTCGAGCATCTCGCCGAGTTCGCCTTCGCTGCGCTGGAACACGGCCACCACGCCTTCGCCGCCGTCCATGCCGGCAGCCGCTTGCTGCGAGGCCTTGACGGCGTTCTCCAGGCGGCTGTGCAGGCTGGAGAAGCGCTGGCTTAGCGCCAGGATGGCCGTTTCCATCTGCGCGCGTCCGGCGTCGATCTGCTGGCCGAGCACCGGGAGCGCCTGGGCGCACAGACTGTCGATCTGCTGAGCGGCGTCGGTTTGCAGCGGGGCTGGGGATTCAGTCGTGACTTGGGTCATGGCGGGGTCGGTGCAGGTTCAGGGTGGGTTCAGTGGGGCTGCGCGGCCAGTTGGCGCACGATGGTTTCGAGCCGATCGATGTCGGAGCTCTTGTCGAAGAAGAAATCGGCGCCGCCGTCGAGGCTGCGCGCGCGATGCTGCGAGTTGGCGTGCTGGGTGAACATCGCGATGCAGATGTCGCGCCGACTGGACTTGATGCGCTGGAGCAGCTGCAGCCCGTTCTCGCCGGGCATCTCGATGTCGAGCACGATGAAGCGCACCGCACCCGAGGTGTCGTCACGCAGGAGATCCAGCGCCTGCTTGCCGCTGTCGGCTTGCAGCACGGCCTGTACGCCCGCGATGCCACAGAGCAGGTTTGCCAGGCGCTCGCGCACCAGCGAGGAATCGTCGACCACCATCAGTTGCATGAATCTGCTCTCGGAGATTGGAAGAAAGGTGCTGGCATTGTGGGTTGGCCATCGGCTTGCGACCATCGGTCAGCGGCGTGCCGTTGACTCGGATGACGCCGCAGCGTGCTGTCGGAAAATTCTGATGTCTGAAACAGGCCTCACAGCAAATCGTGGTCGAGGACGTAACGCACCAGTTCGGCGTCGCGCCGCGTGCCCATCTTCTGCATCAGACGGGTCTTGTGGGCGCTGATGGTCTTGACGCTCAGATGCAGCTCCCGCGCGACTTCGCCCACGGTGCGCCCGGCGCCGATGCGCCGCAGCACCTGCAGCTCCCGGTCGCTCAGGGCGTCGTGCGCCGGGGCGTCGGATGCGGCGCCGTCCTGGAAGTGATGCGCCAGTTGCTCGGCGACCGGCGGGGTGAGATAGCGCTTGCCTTGCACCGCGGTGCGGATGGCGTCGACCAGAATGTCCGGGGCGCTGTCCTTGGTGAGATAGCCGGCGGCGCCGCCACGCAGGGCACGCAGCGCGAACAGGTGCTCGGCATGCATGCTCAGCATCAGCACCGGCAGTTGCGCGTGGGTGGTCTTGATGCGCTTGAGCAGATCGAGGCCGTCGCTGCCTGGCATCGAAACGTCGAGCAGCACCACGTTCCACGAGGTCTGGCGCAGCGCATCGAGCGCCGAGGCGGCGTCGCCGCACCAGTGCGGCTGCAGCCCTTCGGCTTCGAGCATGCGCGCGAGCCCGGCGGCCACGAGGGCGTGGTCGTCGACGATGAGGACTCGGGCCGCTTCCATGATCGATGTGTTCACAGCTTCTCAGTGCGCGGCCCGCTTGCCGGAGGCGTCGGGCGCATCGTCGCCATGGCGCTCGGCGCAGGGCACGCGCAGACGGATGGTGGTGCCGTGGTTCGGCAGGCTGGCGCAGTCGAGCGTGCCGCCGAGCAGATGGGCGCGCTCGCGCATGCCGCGCAGGCCGAAGGACGGGGCGCTGCTTTGCGTCTCGGGCGTGAAGCCGAGGCCGTCATCGACGATGTCCAGCGCGATCAGCCCGGGCGTGCGCCGCAGAGCGAGCTGGACGGACTTGGCCTGGGCGTGACGGGCGATGTTGGTGAAGGCTTCCTGGGCGATGCGGAAGATCTGGATGGCGGTGAGATCGTCAAGTTCGCCAGCGTCGTCGAGCTGGTGAGCGACCGGAATGTCGTAGCGATGGGTGAACTGCTCGGCCAGCCAGAGCAGGCCTTCGGTCAGCCCCAGATCGAGCACGGCCGGGCGCAGTTGCGCGGCCACGCGTCGACCGGCGGCCGTGGCCGCGTCCACCAGGCTGGTCATGCTGTTGAGCTGGGCGTCGTCGGGGCCGAGGCGCCGGCGCAGCAGGCTGATGTCCATCTTCAGCGCGGTGAGCAGTTGCCCGAGCTCGTCGTGCATGTCGCGGGCGAGGCGGGCGCGCTCCTGTTCCCGGGCACGTTCCATGTGCGCAGCCATGTCGCGCAGATCGGATTCGCGGCGGCGCGCATGGCTGATGTTGATCATGATGCCGTTCCACTGCACCTGGGCGGCATCGAGCCGTTTCACGGCGGCGCGGATATTGATCCACTTGATCTCGCCCTCGGTGAGGATGCGGCCTTCCCAGTTCCACGGTTCGCCGTGCAGGGCGCTGGCCTGCAGGGAAGCCTGGAAATCCGCCTGATCCGCCGCATGCAGCCGTCCGACAAAGGCGCTGCTCGATCGCAGCAGCGCCTGAGCACTGAGCCCGCAGACCATCTGCGCCGATTCGCTGGCCTGGGTGAACTGCAGTTGCCCCGAGCGCTGGCTGAGCTGGAACACCAGACCGAAGCCGGACAGCGGGTGCGCGTCCTCTGGCGAGCCGTCCGAGACGGTCTCGTGGGCGGGCGGGTTGGGAGACTGGAGCGGGGTCACGGAAGGGCTGGGTCAAGTGGGATTCACAGTCCACTTAACGGCGCCGCTTCAGAAAACTTGAATCTTCAGCGGGGTCAGGCAGTCGTGTATCTCACGCTGCGGCATGGATCGCAGCCAGGTGATTTGACGTTTGGCAAGTTGCCGGGTGGCCGCGATGGCTTGCTCCCGGAACTGCGCGGCATCGATGTCGCCGTCGAGATAGCTCCAGGCCTGGCGATAGCCCACGGCACGAATCGAGGGCAGGGCGGGGCCGAGGTCGCCGCGCCGACGCAGGGTTTGCACTTCGTCGAGAAAGCCAGCGGCCAGCATCTGATCGAAGCGCTGTGCGATGCGGGCATGCAGCACGCTACGGTCAGAGGGCTCGAGCGACAGCAGGCGCAGGGGCGGGTTGCCGGGCGCGGGGGCCGACGGCTGGGATGGTGTGCCGCTGGCGAAGTGCGCGGAGAGAGGCTTGCCGCTGAGCCGCCACACTTCCAGCGCGCGCTGGATGCGCTGGGCATCGTTGGGCGCAAGCCTGGCGGCGGTGACGGCATCGACCTCGGCCAGGCGGGCGTGCAGGGCGGGCCATCCCAGCCGCGCGGCTTCGGCATCGATTTCCGCGCGCACGGCCGAATCGGCCTGCGGCAGTTCGGACAGTCCGGTCTGCAGCGCCTTGAGGTAAAGCATGGTGCCGCCGACGATCACGGGCCTGGCGCCCCGACGGCGGATGTCGTCGATCAGTCGGCGCGCATCGGCCGCGAACTGCGCCGCGCTGTAGGCCTGCGCGGGATCGAGGATGTCGAGCAAGTGGTGCGGCACCTGGGCACGCTCCTCGGCACTGGGTTTGGCCGTGCCGATGTCCATGCCGCGATAGACCAGGGCCGAATCCATGCTGATCAACTCCACGGCTTCGCCCCGACGTCTGGCCTGCTCGGCGATCTGCAGGGCCGCGGCGGTCTTGCCGCCGGCGGTCGGCCCGACGATGCACAGGACCGGCTGAGCGGCTTGCGGCTTCACGGCTCAGCGTCCCCGCAGAAACAGCGCGTCCAGGTCCGCCAGTCCGATCTGACGCCAGGTGGGTCGGCCGTGGTTGCATTGATCGGCCCGCTCGGTGCGCTCCATGTCGCGCAGCAAGGCGTTCATCTCGGCGAGGGTGAGCTGGCGATGGGCGCGAATGGCGCCATGACATGCCATGCTGGAGAGCAGGGCATTGCGCCGTTCCTGAAGGCGGGCGCTGGTGCCCTGCGTCACGAGGTCGGCCAACACGCCTTTGGCCAGACGAATCGGGTCGGCGTGGGCCAGCAGGGTGGGCGTGGCGCGCACCACCAGGCTGCCAGGTCCGGCGCGGTCGAGCTCGACGCCGAGGGAGCGCAGGGTGCCGGCGTGGTCTTCGGCGGCACCGATCTCGGCGTCGGTGGCGGCGAAGGCGGCGGGAATCAGCAGGGGTTGGACCGCCACGGCCACCTCGCCTTGTTCGGCGGATTTCAGGCGCTCGTACACGATGCGTTCGTGCGCCGCATGCATGTCCACGATCACCAGCCCATGGCGGTTTTGCGCAAGGATGTAGATGCCCAGCAACTGAGCCAGGGCGAA
>JAJTBQ010000089.1 GCA_021286835.1 Thiomonas sp. | reverse complement strand
CTGTCGGTGCGGGCCGGCTTTGCCAATCTGGCGCCCATCACGCTGTTCACCGTGCTGCTGCTGCCGATTTCCCTGGTGGCCATGCTGCCCTTCGGGCTGGGGCTGCTGGTGCTGTTTCCCGTGCTGTCGGGCGCTTCGTTCGCGTCGTATCACGACGTCTTCGGCGACGGCGCGGCGGGCTGATTTTTCCTCTCAACGGTTTCACCATGAATGTCATCGACTATCTGCGCCAACACATCCGCACCGTGCCCGACTGGCCTTCGCCCGGCGTGCAGTTCCGCGACATCACGCCGCTGCTGCAGAACCCGCGGGTGTTCCGCGTGCTCATCGACCAGTTCGTGCACCGCTACATGGCCCCCGATCTGCGCCCGGACGTGGTGGCCGGCATCGATGCGCGCGGCTTCATTCTCGGCGCCGTCATCGCCTACGAACTGAACATCGGCTTCGTGCCCATCCGCAAGAAGGGCAAGCTGCCCTTCGCCACGGTGTCCGAGGAATACGAACTCGAATACGGCAGCGCCACCGTGGAGATCCACACCGATGCGGTGCGGCCCGGGGACTGCGTGCTGCTCATCGACGATCTCATCGCCACCGGCGGCACCATGATGGCCGGCAAGCGCCTGCTCGAAAAGCTCGGGGCCAGCGTGATCGAGGGCGCGGCCATCGTCGATCTGCCCGAGCTCGGCGGATCGCAACTGCTGCGCGACGCGGGGCTACCGCTGTTCACCCTGGTGGACTTCGCAGGGCATTGACCGTGTCGTGGCCGATGCGGGTCTGGCGGGCCGCGCTGCATGCGCTGATGAGCGCGCTGCTTTTCGCTTGGGCGCCAGCTTGGGCGCAGCCCATCGGCTCGGCCCCGGAGGTGTCGATCCGCAGCGTGGACAGTGTGGCGCTGCAAGGGGCTGTCGCCATCCTCGATCTCACCCTCGATATCCGTAACACCGGGGCGCTGGCCTTGCCGCTGCAGAAACTGCGGTTCCAGTTGCAGTTCAACGGTCTTGACGTGGCGCAGGGCGTGAGTACCGCTCCTGTCACCATCGCCGCGCAACAGCAGGCCCAGGTGCCCGTGCAGGTCGTCGTGAACAGCGCGACCCTGCTCGGTCTCATCGCCACCCTGCCGCCCGACGGCATGGTGCGCTACGTGATTCAGGGGACGGCCGAGATCGGCCAGACGATGCTGCAGATTCCCTTCACTCACAGCGGGGCCGTGCAACTGGCCCTGCAGTAGTTCAGACTGCCGCGGCGGGCGCCTTGCCGAGCTGGCGGCGCATCATGCGGTGCGACCACAGTCCGCCGAACGGAATGAGCGAAGCGAGCAGCACGCCCAGGCTGCGCAGGGGCGAGAGCTGCCCGCGCGAGAGCGTCACCACCAATGCGATGGTGGCCCAGATGAACAGGGCGCCGTGAATCGGCCCGATGATCTTCACCCCGACGGGCCAATCGGCCGCGTACTTCAGCGGCACGGCCAGCAGCACCAGGGCGATGAGCGACGATCCTTCGACCAGCGCCATGACGCTGAGATGATGAAGCGGGGACTTGAACATGCGCGAAACTCCGGCGGAACGAATGAGATGGAGATAGATGCGCGAAATGCTATGTCCCGAAAAATCCCCTACGAGGCGAATGCGATCGGGCGATTCGCGAGGAATTGCCCGATCGCAATTCCTGCGTCAGCGGCTGCGCTGACCCCCGCCCTGGCGGCGCTGGCCGCCGAAGCCGGCGTTCTGGCCACTGCCGCCTGAAGGGCGGCGTCCACGTCCCTGACCGTTGCGCATGTGCGGCGGCAGATCGAGTTCGACCCAGGGCGTGCTCTGCCAGGAATCGGCACGGCGCTCGGGCGGCAGATTGCCCGTACCCGACTGGCGCTGGCCCTGGGGCTTGGCGCTCGCGGGGGCTTGCGGGCGACCTTGACCCGGGCGGCTGTCGCCGCGCCTGGCGCCCTGGCCTGCGCCCGGTCCGCCGGAGCCCTGGCGGCGCTGGCCCTGACCGCCCGCACCGCCGCGGCGTTCGCCGCCATGCAGCACGGTGCGCCCCATGACGATGGGCTGGGCCTTGGCGTTGGGATCGGGCTCGAAACCGGGAATGACCTGCTGCGCAATGGGGTTGCGCACCAGTTTTTCGATGTCGCGCAGGAAGCCGAGTTCGTCCACGCAGACCAGCGAAACCGCCTGGCCGGTGCTGCCGGCACGGCCGGTGCGGCCGATGCGGTGCACATAGTCCTCGGGAATGTTGGGCAGTTCGTAGTTCACCACCACGGGCAGCTGGTCGATGTCGATGCCGCGCGCGGCGATGTCGGTGGCGACGAGCACCTGCAGCTTGCCGCTCTTGAAGTCGGCCAGCGCGCGCAGCCGGGCCGACTGCGTCTTGTTGCCGTGAAAGCCGGTGGCCTTCAGGCCGTCCTTGTCGAGCTGTTCGGCGAGGCGGTTGGCGCCGTGCTTGGTGCGGGTGAACACCAGCGTCTGTTCCCAATTGCGTTCACGGATGAGGTGCACCAGCATGTCGCGCTTGCGGTCGCGGTCCACCGGAAACACGATCTGTTCGACCAGATCGGCCGTGGCGTTCTGGCGGGCGACCGAAACCTGTTGCGGATTGACCAGGAAGTCGCCGGCCAGGCGCTTGATCTCGTCGGAGAAGGTGGCCGAGAACAGCAGGTTCTGGCGCTGCTTGGGCAGCAGGGCGACGATGCGGCGCATGTCGTGCACGAAGCCCATGTCGAGCATGCGGTCGGCTTCGTCGAGCACCAGCATCTGTACCGCGGAGAGGTCGATATGGCGCTGACCGTGGTGGTCGAGCAGGCGACCGGGCGTGGCCACCACGATGTCCATGCCACGCGCCAGGGCGTTGATCTGCGGCTGCATGCCGACGCCGCCATACATGGTCATGCTCTGCAGCTTGAGATGTCGGCCATAAGCGGCGAGGTTTTCATGCACCTGCGCGGCGAGTTCGCGCGTGGGGGTGAGGATGAGGGCACGAGGAATGACACGGCCCTTGGCGTTGCGGGCGGGTTCGCCGCCGCCCAGGCGCTGCAGCAGCGGCAGGGTGAAGCCCGCGGTCTTGCCGGTGCCGGTCTGCGCGGCTGCGAGCAGGTCATGGCCTGCAAGGACGACGGGAATGGCTTGTTGTTGAATGGGCGTGGGCTCGGTGTAGCCTTGTTCGGCCACGGCGCGCACGATGGGCTCGATCAGGCCCAGATCTTGAAAAGACATGTGAGAAGAAGCTTTCCGGGGCTGTGTGTGAACGGCCCCAAGACTCTGCCACCACGCTGACTTAGCGCGCCAGTCTGCAACAGATGGGGTGGGCCGAGAGGCTCGGCAGGAGTCAAAAGTGACTGCGGCTGGGAGACTGGACATGGCCGCTGGGCGCTATGGTAGTGGAATTCATGCTGCACTGCGTGGACGCTGTGTCCTTGCGGCGACAATACGGCATGGCCTGCAGCCCCGCGGGTTCAATCCAGACAGATTCAGGATACAGATGGCTCAATACGTTTTCACCATGAACCGGGTCGGCAAGATCGTCCCGCCCAAACGGCAGATCCTCAAGGACATCTCGCTGTCATTCTTTCCCGGCGCCAAGATCGGCGTGCTCGGCCTGAACGGTTCGGGCAAGTCCACGCTGCTCAAGATCATGGCCGGAGTGGATACCGACATCGAAGGCGAAGCCGTGCCGATGACGGGGCTGCGCATCGGCTATCTGCCGCAGGAGCCTCAGCTCGACCCCGCCCAGACGGTGCGCGAGGCGGTGGAAGAAGGCCTCGGCGGCGTGCTGGCGGCTAAGAAGCGCCTGGAGGAGGTTTACGCCGAGTACGCCGAACCCGATGCCGACTTCGACAAGCTGGCCGAGGAGCAGGCGCAGCTCGAAGCCATCATCTCGGCGGGCGAGGGCGACAACACCGACCTGCAGATGGAAGTGGCCGCCGACGCGCTGCGCCTGCCGCCCTGGGAGGCGCTGGTCGGGCCGTTGTCGGGCGGTGAAAAGCGCCGCGTGGCGCTGTGCCGCCTGTTGCTTTCCAAGCCCGACATGCTGCTGCTCGATGAGCCGACCAACCACCTCGACGCCGAAAGCGTGGACTGGCTGGAGCAGTTCCTGCACCGCTTTCCCGGCACCGTGGTGGCCGTCACCCACGACCGCTATTTCCTCGACAACGCGGCCGAGTGGATTCTCGAGTTCGATCGCGGCTCGGGCATTCCGTTCAAGGGCAACTACAGCAACTGGCTGGAGCAGAAGGAAGCGCGGCTGGAGCAGGAGTCGCGCAGTGAGGCGTCTCACCTCAAGACCATGAAGCAGGAGCTCGAATGGGTGCGGCAGAACCCCAAGGGCCGCCAGGCCAAGAGCAAGGCGCGCATGGCCCGGTTCGAAGAGCTGTCGAGCATCGAGTACCAGAAGCGCAACGAGACCAACGAGATTTTCATTCCCGTGGCCGATCGCCTGGGCAATGAAGTCATCGAGTTCAAGAACGTGCGCAAGGCGCACGGCGAGCGGCTTTTGATCGACGACCTGAGCTTCAAGCTGCCGCCGGGCGCCATCGTCGGCGTCATCGGTCCCAACGGCGCGGGCAAGTCCACCCTGTTCCGCATGATTGCGGGCAAGGACAAGCCCGATGCCGGCGAGATCACCATCGGCCCCACGGTCAAGCTGGTGTACGAGGACCAGAGCCGCGAGGCCCTGCCCGACGACAAGACGGTGTGGGAAGCCGTGTCCGATGGACTGGACATTCTCAACGTGGGCAAATTCCAGGTGCCCTCGCGCGCTTACTGCGGGCGGTTCAATTTCAAGGGTGGCGATCAGCAGAAGATCGTCGGCAATCTCTCCGGCGGGGAGCGCGGGCGGCTGCATCTGGCCAAGACCCTGATTTCCGGTGGCAATGTGCTGCTGCTCGACGAGCCTTCCAACGACCTGGATGTCGAAACCCTGCGCGCTCTCGAAGACGCGCTGCTCGAGTTCGCGGGCTGCATCATGGTGTCGAGCCACGACCGCTGGTTCCTCGACCGCATCGCCACCCACATCCTCGCGGCCGAGGGCGATTCGCAGTGGACCTTCTTCTCGGGCAACTATCAGGAATACGAGGCCGACAAGAAGCGCCGTCTGGGCGAGGAGGGCGCACGGCCGCACCGTCTGCGCTTCAAGGCGCTGCGGTAAACGGCCCGCCGGTGATGCAGCCGCTGCTCGTGGCCTGCCTGTGCGCGCAGTGGTGCGGCATCTGCCGCGACTGGCGTGCGGGCTTCGATGCGCTGGCGGCGCAAATGCCGCCCGATCTCGTGGTGCGCTGGGCCTGGATCGATGTCGAGGATCGCGCCGATGCGCTCGGCGACTACGAGCCGCCCGACTTTCCGGTCCTGGCGGTGCAGCGGGGCGGCGACCTGCTCTACTGCGCGCCGCTGCCGCAACAGCCTGCGCTTTGGCTGCGGGTACTGACCGAGCTTGCGCGCACCGACGAGGCATCGGCCATGCGGCTCGCGCGCCACACGGCCGATGCCGGGCTGCCCGATCTGCGGAAGCTGGTTTAGGGCAATGCTGAATAAGTCCCTCGCCTGGCGCGCGCCATCGCGGGAACTTGTTCAGCGTCGCCTTGGCAGTTTTGCCGAGGTTTTTGATCAAGGATAGTCATGTCGACACATATCGCCGATCTTCACATTGCGCGGGAAGAGCTGTTGCCAACGCCGAACGAATTGCGGGCCGAAGTGCCCGTCAGCGAAGCCCAGGCCCAGGCCATCGCCAGCTGGCGTCAGACGGTGCGCAACATCGTGCGGGGCGATGACGACCGGCTGATGGTCGTCGTCGGGCCTTGCTCCATCCACGACACCGCGGCGGCGATCGACTATGCGCGCCGCCTGCACGACGTGGCGGCGCGCTTCGACGATGCCTTGTTTTTGGTGATGCGGGTGTATTTCGAAAAGCCCCGCACCCGTCTGGGCTGGAAGGGCATGATCTACGACCCCGATCTGGACGGTCGCGGCGACCTGCACCAAGGCCTGCTCAAGGCTAGAGGCCTGCTGGTGGCCTGTGCGCAACTGGGCATTCCCGCGGCCTCGGAAATCCTCGATCTGGTCACGCCGCAGTACTACGCGGAACTGCTGAGCTGGGGCGCCATCGGTGCGCGCACCACGGAGAGTCCGCTGCACCGGCAGATGGCCTCGGCGCTGTCGGCCCCGCTGGGGTTCAAGAACCCGACCAGCGGCAAGCTGCAGACGGCGGTGGACGCCATCGTGGTGGCGGCGCAGTCTCACCGCTTTCCCTCGATTTCGCTGGACGGCCGGGCCATGGTGATCACCACGACGGGCCATGCCGATTGCCACCTCATCCTGCGGGGCGGCGACGCGGGACCGAATTTCGATGCCGCCAGCGTGGAGGCCGCCGTGGCCGCGCTGCGGGCGGCCCATCTGGCAGCTCGGGTGATGATCGACTGCAGCCATGCCAACAGCCGAAGCGACTATCGGCTTCAGCCGCAGGTGGCGGCCGAAGTCGGTGCGCAGATCGCCGCGGGCAGCCGCCACATGCTCGGCGTCATGCTCGAGAGCCATCTGGTCGAGGGCAAGCAGGCGCTCACGGCGGATTTGTCGGCGCTGCGGTATGGGCAGAGCATCACCGATGGCTGCATCGGCTGGGAGTCCACCGTGGCCGTCCTTGGCCACCTGGCCGACGCCGTGCGAGCGGGCCGGGCCTCACGGCGCTGAACAGACCGCATCGCCCGGCGCCGTGGCGGTTGGGGCGAGGTGGGCTCAGGCCATGCGGAGTTTGGCCGCTACACCCGCCACGCGCTGGCCGTAGTGGCTGGCGGTGTCCAGATCGCCCTGGGGGATTTCATCGACGCTGGCATCCGAGGGCGACTGCACCAGTAGCCCGACCGAGCCCCCGAGATTGTTGGGATCGTTGCGCGTGGCGGCCTTGCTGTTGCTCGGTGGCAGGCCCAGGCTCACCCAGACCCCGCCGTGTTGCGAGGCCAGTGTCTGCATGGCGATCAGCGAGACCTGCTTGTCGCCGTTGAGGCTGGCGCTGTTGGTAAAGCCGCCGAACACCTTGTCCTGCCAGGCGCGGGTGAACCAGGCCTTGGAGGTGGTGTCGGCGAATTTCTTGAACTGCCAGCTCGGGCTGCCCATATAGGTGGGTGCGCCGAAGATGATGGCGTCGGCCGCGTTCAGGCGGTCCAGTCCGTCGGCCGGCAGATTGCCTTCGGCGTCGATTTCCATCAGATCGGCCTGGGCGCCTTGCGCCACATGCTGCGCCACGCGGCGGGTGTGGCCGTAGCCGGAGTGATAGACAACGATGACTTTGCTCATGGTGATTCCTTCGTGGGTGAACGGAAGATGCTGCCGGTACGAAGCCGGCCTGCCGTTGTTCTCAGCGCAACATCACGCTGCCCGAAGATTAGTTCGCATGAGAACTAGGTGCCCGATTGGGGTCATCCCAATCTGTGGTAATCACCATGTGCGAAAGCCGTCGGGGCAGTCGACTGGGTCTGCTGGTTCGACGTGCACGGCCTCGACCTGCGCGGCAGGCGAGCCGGTGTGCAGCCCGCGCAGCAGGGCTTCGACGGCCGGCGCCTCGCCGCAGACGAGCACTTCCACGCGTCCATCGGGCAGGTTCAGCGCATGGCCGCGCAGCCCGAGCCTTTCGGCCTGCATGCGG
>JAJTBQ010000088.1 GCA_021286835.1 Thiomonas sp. | reverse complement strand
CCTGGAATCAGGTGCGTAGTGTCAGGGAGAAATCGGTGAAAAGAATCATCAAGACCTGTTTGGGTATGGGCCTGTTGGTCATGGCGGGCGTGGCTGTGCCCGTGCAGGCCGCAGGCACGGTGCCACAGCAGGGCCAACAGGCTTGTGTGGCTTGCGGACTGCCGGATTTCACCGGGCTGGTGGAGAAGGCCGGACCGTCCGTGGTCAATATCCGCACCTTCAAGAAGGTGCCCGTGGGCAGCGGGGACCAGATGGACGAGCAGACCCGGGAATTGCTGCGGCGGTTTTTCGGCGTGCCCATTCCGTCGCCCGATGTTCCGAAGGGCGGCAACAGCGGCCCGAAGGACGAGGAGGAAGAGCGCCCCACGGGCGTGGGGTCCGGCTTCATCGTCAGCTCGGACGGTTACATCATGACCAACGCCCATGTCGTGGAGGGTGCGGATGAGATCATGGTCACGCTGACCGACAAGCGCGAGTTCACCGCCAAGCTCATCGGCGCCGACAAGCGCACGGATGTGGCGCTGGTGAAGATCGACGCCAAGTCGCCGCTTCCTGCCGTGCATATCGGCGATTCCTCCAGGGTCAAAGTGGGTGAATGGGTGGTGGCGATCGGCTCGCCGTTCGGACTTGAAAACACCGTCACGGCGGGTATCGTGAGCGCCAAGGGTCGTGATACCGGCGACTACACGCCGTTCATTCAGACCGACGTGGCCGTGAATCCCGGCAATTCCGGCGGTCCGCTCATCGATATGCGAGGCCATGTCGTTGGCATCAATTCCCAGATCTACAGCCGCACGGGCGGCTTCATGGGCATTTCCTTCGCCATTCCCATCGACGAAGCCATGCGCGTGGTCGAGCAGCTCAAGAAGAACGGCTATGTGGTGCGCGGCAAGATCGGGGTGCAGATCGATGGCGTGAGCCGCGAGCTGGCTGAATCGCTGGGCCTTGGCCAGGCCCGAGGCGCTCTGGTGCGCGTCGTCGAGAAGGGCGGGGCGGCGGACAAGGCCGGTGTGCAGGTGGGCGACATCGTCACCAGCTTCAATGGCAAGCCGGTGGAGCGTGCCAACGACCTGCCACGGCTGGTGGGCGAAACCAAGCCCCAGACCACCGTGCCCATGCAGGTGCTGCGCATGGGCAAGACGATCACCCTCAACGTCAAGGTGGGCGAATGGGTGATGGACAAGAAGCCCGACGCCAAGCAGGACGAGGAGCCCAAGCCCGAGGCCGTCAGCAAGGCCAATGCGTTGGGTGTCAGGGTCATTGATCTCAACGATGCTCAGAAGCGCCAGCTTGGCGTGAGCGGCGGGGTGCTGGTGGAGGCCGTGCGGGATGGGGCGCAGCGCGACGGCCTGCGTGTGGGGGATGTCGTGTTGGCTGTGGGCAATACCGCGGTGAACAGCGCGGCCCATTTCAACGCGCTCAGCGCGCAACTGCCCGCGAGTAAACAGGTTGCGGTGCTCGTGCGCCGAGGCGATGCCGGGCTGTACATCCTGCTGCGGCCGCAGAACTGAGCTTGGCCGGGGGCGCGGCCGGCAGGGCAGGGCCCCCGGGTTAGAATGACGGTCCAACAAGCATCAGCAGTTGCCAAATCGATTTGTTGGAAGGCGCGTCACGCTTGTCGCGCCTTTTTTCTTGTTCATCCCCAAGTTTCCCGTTCAACCCGCAGGGTGTGCCAGCGGGGCTCGAGTCGGTCGCCCCAGCGGGCCATTGCATGAATCTCATTCGTAATTTTTCGATTATTGCCCACATTGATCACGGCAAATCGACGCTTGCTGATCGCATTATTCAGCGATGCGGCGGTTTGTCCGATCGCGAAATGGAGGCGCAGGTGCTCGATTCGATGGATATCGAGCGCGAGCGCGGCATCACCATCAAGGCGCAGACGGCGGCGCTGCAATACACCGCGCGGGACGGCAAGACCTACAACCTCAATCTGATCGATACGCCGGGGCACGTCGATTTCAGCTATGAGGTGAGTCGCTCGCTTTCAGCCTGCGAGGGCGCGCTGCTGGTGGTGGATGCCAGTCAGGGCGTCGAGGCGCAGACGGTGGCGAATTGCTACACCGCGCTCGATCTGGGCGTCGAAGTCGTTCCCGTGCTCAACAAGATGGATCTTCCGCAGTCCGACCCGGAGCGGGCCAAGGAGGAGATCGAGGAAGTCATCGGCATCGACGCGAGCGACGCCATCCCCTGCAGCGCCAAGACCGGCATGGGCATCGACGACATTCTCGAAGCGGTCATCACCCGCATGCCGCCGCCCAAGGGCCGGGCGGATGCGCCGCTGCGCGCGATGATCATCGACTCCTGGTTCGATACCTATGTCGGCGTGGTCATGCTGGTGCGCGTGGTCGACGGCAGCCTGAAGAAGGGCGAGCGTTTCAAGATGATGGCCACCCACGCGGCCTACAACGTCGAACAACTGGGCGTGTTCACGCCCAAGTCGGTCCAGCGCGACGTGCTCCATGCGGGTGAGGTGGGCTTCATCATCGCTGGCATCAAGGAGTTGCAGGCTGCCAAGGTCGGCGACACCATCACCCTCGAAAAAAAGCTGCCCAACAACCTCGGCCCGGCCGACGAGCCCTTGCCAGGCTTCAAGGAAATCCAGCCGCAGGTGTTTGCCGGCCTTTACCCCACCGAGGCCAGCGAATACGACCAACTGCGCGACGCGCTGGAAAAGCTCAAGCTCAACGATGCGGCCTTGCGCTACGAGCCCGAGGTGAGTCAGGCGCTGGGTTTCGGCTTCCGCTGCGGCTTTCTGGGCCTGTTGCACATGGAGATCGTGCAGGAGCGTCTGGAGCGCGAGTTCGACCAGGACCTCATCACCACGGCGCCCTCGGTGGTCTATCAGGTCATGCTGGCCAATGGCGAGGTGATCGAGGTCGAGAATCCTTCGAAGATGCCCGATCAAGGGCGCATCGCCGAAATCCGCGAGCCCATCGTCACGGTGCATCTCTATATGCCGCAGGATTATGTGGGTCCGGTGATGACCCTGGCCAACCAGAAGCGGGGCATGCAGCTCAACATGGCCTATCACGGTCGGCAGGTGATGCTCACCTACGACATGCCGTTGGCCGAGATCGTGCTCGATTTTTTCGACAAGCTCAAAAGCGTATCGCGGGGCTATGCCTCGATGGACTATGAGTTCAAGGAATATCGCGCCGCCGATGTGGTGAAGGTCGACATGCTGATCAACGGCGATCGGGTGGACGCGCTGTCCATCATCGTGCACCGCAGCCAAAGCCAGTACCGCGGCCGCCAGGTGGCGGCCAAGATGCGCGAAATCATTCCGCGCCAGATGTACGACGTCGCCATCCAGGCGGCCATCGGGGCCAACATCATCGCGCGTGAGACAATCAAGGCCCTGCGCAAGAACGTTCTCGCGAAGTGCTACGGGGGGGACATTTCCCGCAAACGCAAGCTGCTGGAAAAGCAGAAGGCGGGTAAGAAACGCATGAAGCAGATCGGCTCCGTCGAAGTGCCCCAAGAGGCCTTCCTCGCGATTCTGCAAGTCGAAGACTGATCCACACTCTCTCCCCAACGCACCGTATGGAAACCGCGCCCAGCGTCAATTTCACTCTCCTGCTGTTCATCCTTCTGGTCGTCACCGGCGCGTTCTGGTTCGCCGAGCGCTGGTATTTCGCGCCGCAGCGCCGCCGTGCCGCCAAGGCGGCCGTCGCGCAGTTGCAGGAGCGCCGCGGCGCTCTCGAAAAGCAGGGACTGGCCACCGATGGCGCCGTGGCCACCGATGCCGACATCGAAGCCGCGCGCGAGCGGGTGCAGAGCCAGCCGTGGTGGCTGGAGTGGACTGCCGGCCTGTTCCCGGTCATTCTGGTGGTTTTCCTGCTGCGCTCCTTCGTGGCGGAGCCGTTCAAGATCCCGTCGGGCTCGATGGAGCCGACGCTGGTGCCCGGCGATCTGATCCTGGTGAACAAGTTCGAGTACGGCCTGCGCCTGCCTCTGCTCGACAGCCGCCTCACGCCGGGTGAACTACCCAAGCGCGGCGATGTGATCGTGTTCCGTCTGCCCAAGGATCCGCGGATCGACTACATCAAGCGCATCGTCGGTCTGCCCGGCGACACCGTGTCTTACGAAAACAAGCAGCTCGTGATCAACGGCCAGCCGGTGCAGGAAACGCCCTTGCCCGACTATTTCGATCCCGGCACCATGACCTACTACAAGCAGTACATGGAAAAACTGGGATCGCACGACCACCGCATCATGATCAACCCGATGGCGCCGCCCTATGTCATCGGTGGGCCCGAGAGTTTTCCGAACCGCGACATGTGTCACTACAACGCCGAAGGCTTCGTCTGCAAGGTCCCGGCCGGTAACTATTTCGTGATGGGCGACAACCGCGACAACTCCCTGGATTCGCGCTATTGGGGTTTCGTCCCCGAGCGCAATATCATCGGCAAGGCTTTTGTGGTGTGGATGAATTTCAGCGCGCCCAAGAACATCGGGCTGATTCATTGATCGTCATGGCCGGTTTGAGAGAACGGGACAACTATGAAGCAGCATGACAAGCAGCGAGGCATCACCCTCATCGGGCTGATTTTCTGGGGCGCGATCCTTGCGTTCTTCGTGGTCATCGGCGCTCAGGCCGTGCCGACGGCGACCGAGTACTTCGCTATCCAGAAGGCGGTCGATCAGGCCGCCAAGGCCGGCCCGACCGTGGCCGATATTCGCTCGGCCTATTCCAAAATGGCCGATGTGGACTACATCTCCTCCGTCACGGCGCAGGATCTCGACATCACCAAAGTCAACGACAAGGTGGTGATCTCCTTCGCGTACAACAAGGAGATCCACATCGCCGGGCCGGTGTTTCTGCTGATCAAATACGCCGGGCATTCGCACTGATTCACGGGTGAGCACGACTTTAGAAAAGCGGCTGGGTTATTCCTTTCGCGACCGCAAACTGTTCGAGCGTGCGCTCACGCACCGCAGCTTCGGGGCGGATCACAACGAGCGTCTGGAGTTTCTCGGCGATTCGGTGCTCAACCTTTCCGCGGCCGCCTGGCTGTATCACCAGGCGGCAAGGCAGGACGAAGGGCAGCTCTCCCGCCTTCGCGCGGCACTGGTGCGCGCGGAGACCCTGGCTGAAGTCGCCCGCACGGTGGAGCTGGGCCGGTTCCTGCGTCTGGGCGAAGGCGAGTTGCAAAGCGGCGGTGCCCAGCGTGAATCCATCCTTGCGGATGCCGTGGAGGCGCTGCTCGGCGCGATCTATCTCGAAGCCGGATTCGACACCGCGCAGGAGGTGATGCGCCGTCTGTTCGCACCCCTGCTGGAATCGCTGGACGCCGATGTCGTGCGCAAGGATGCGAAGACGCAGTTGCAGGAGTTTTTGCAGGGGCAGCGGCTGCCCTTGCCCAGCTATGCCGTGCTGGACGTGCGCGGGGCCGCGCATCAGCAGCAATTCAAGGTGGAGTGCGTGGTTGCCGCGCTGGGCCTGAAGGTGGAAGGCGAGGGCGACAGCCGCCGCCGAGCCGAACAGGACGCCGCCATGCGCATGATCGAGCGCATCGGCCGTGGAGGCGCCAAGCCGCAACGCGGGGGCAACCGGCCCGTGCTGGTGGATGAGCGTGCGCAGCCGGCAGCCCCAATGGAATCACCCAGCGCCACGGCGCCCTCCGCCCAGGCGCACAATCGCCGTCACGCGGCCGCGCGGCGGCCGTCGAAAGCCTCTCAATCGTCATGACTTCCATGCCCCCGGATTCTCCGCGCCGCTTTGGTACCGTTGCCATCGTCGGGCGGCCCAATGTCGGCAAGTCCACGCTGCTCAATGCGCTGGTGGGCGCCAAGGTGAGCATCACGTCGCACAAGGCGCAGACCACCCGCCATCGCATCCTCGGCGTCACCACGCACGGGGCCTCGCAGTTCGCCTTTGTCGATACGCCCGGCTTCCAGACCCAGCACATGCACGCCCTCAACCGGGCGATGAACCGCACCGTCACGGGGGCCTTGAGCGAGGTGGACCTCGTTCTCTGGGTGCTGGAGGCGGGGAAAATCCTGCCGCAGGATCGCACCGTGCTCGAAGTCCTGCCCGACGACCGGCCGGTGATCGTGGTGGTCAACAAGCTCGATCGCATCACCCCGAGAGAAAAGCTGCTGCCCTGGCTGGCCGAACTGGGGCAGCTTCGCCCATTCGCCGAGATCGTGCCGATGTCGGCGCAAAAGAAGGCCGATGCGACCCGACTGCTCGCCATCATGGAACCCTATCTGCACGAGGGCGAGTGGGGCTACGAAGAGGATGCCCTCACCGATCGCAGCGAGCGTTTTCTGGCGGCCGAGATCCTGCGGGAGAAGCTGTTCCGCCTGACCGGCGACGAACTGCCCTACACCAGCACCGTGGTCATCGAGCAGTTTGCCCAAGAAGGCCATCTGCGCCGCATCTCAGCGGCCATCATCGTCGATCGGGACGGACACAAGGCCATGGTGATCGGCGCGGGCGGCGAACGCCTCAAGCGCATCTCTACCGAAGCGCGGCAGGACATGCAGGTCCTGTTCGACGGCCCGGTCTTTCTGGAGGTCTGGGTGAAGACCCGTTCGGGCTGGGCCGACGACCAGGCCGCGGTGCGCGCCTTCGGCTATGAGGACTGAGCTGGGCGCCGGGCCGGTGACCCGGCCCTTGCCGCGTGCTTCTCGGCGCGGCATCTCGGTGGAACGAGTGCAGGACGAGCCCATCTACGTGTTGCACAGCTACCCCTGGAAGGAAACCAGTCTTCTGCTCGATGTCTTCAGCCGCAGACATGGCCGTGTGGCTCTGGTGGCCAAGGGCGCCAAGCGTCCGACGTCTGCGCTGCGCGCGGTGCTGCTGGGTTTCCAGCCCTGCCATGCCAGTTGGAGTGGCCGCGGCGAGGTTCGTACCCTGACCCGCGCCGATTGGGCGGGAGGGCTGGCGCCGCTGTCGGGCCTGCCCTTGCTTTGCGGCTTCTATTTCAATGAATTGCTCGTGCGCCTGCTGGCCCGCGAAGACGCCCACGAAGGCCTGTTCGACGCGTATCACGCGGGTATCGCGGCGCTCGCCCAGCGTCCGCAGGCGTCGTCTGCCGAACTGGAGCCGGTGCTGCGCAGCTTCGAGTTCGCGCTCTTGCGCGAGCTCGGGTTTCTCCCCGAGCTGCATCTCCAAGGGTCGAGCTCCGAGCCGGTGCTGCCCGACGCCTTTTACCGCGTCGATCCCGATCAGGGCGTGTCGGCCTGTCCCGCATCCGATGTCCAGGCCGTCCGCGGTGAAGTGCTGCTGGCGCTGCGTGAAGGGCCGCCCGCCGAGGGCGACATCGCCCTGGCGCGGGCCGCCAAGACCTTGATGCGCAGCCTGCTTCACTATCATCTTTCAGGACAGATGCTGCGCACCCGCCAGCTTCTCATCGATCTCCACAAGTTATGAATCCAATGGCTACCGCTCCCGACGCTGCGCCTCTGCTCGGGGTGAACATCGACCATGTCGCCACGCTGCGCAACGCGCGCGGCGGCGGTTTCCCCGACCCTGTGATGGCGGCCCAGCAGGCGGTGGAGGCTGGCGCGGACATCATCACCTTCCATCTGCGCGAAGACCGCCGCCACATCCGTGACGCCGATGTCGAGCGGCTCAAGGCCGTGATCTCGGCGCCGCTGAATTTCGAGTCTGCACTCGCGCCGGAGATGCTCGACATCATTTGCCGGGTGCGTCCGCAAAGGGTCTGCCTGGTGCCCGAGCGACGGC
>JAJTBQ010000087.1 GCA_021286835.1 Thiomonas sp. | reverse complement strand
GCCTGCGGGTCGTCGATCAGGCGGCTCAGCAGCGCGTGTCGGTCCAGACCGCCGAGATTGAACACTTCGTCGTCGTCCTGCGCCTGCAGGTCATCGAACACCACGTCGAGCCGGGCCCGGAAGAAAGTCTTGACCGGATTTTTCAGGAAGCGGGCAAGCTGCTGCACCGTCAAGGGCTCGGCCCAGGGTTCGAACGCCAGCGCTGTCGGTGCCGCTGCGGCCGAGACCGCGTGCGCCTGCCGCCACTCGCGCGCATAGGTGAACAGCTGCGCATCTCCCTCGAAATAGCGGCGGCTGAACGGCTGCAGCGGGTGCACCGTGGTGCGCTGCGCGAGCAGGTCGCCCTGCTCGCCCTGCCAGCCCGCGGCCAGGTAGTCGCGCAGTTGCGCCACCAGCACCGAGGGCGGCTGCTCGGTGTTGTCGCGCGGGCTGCGCCCCGCCCAACTCACGTAGAGCATGCGCCGGGCCGAGAGCAGCGCTTCGAGCATGAGGTAGCGATCGTCCTCGCGGCGGGCACGGTCGCCAGGACGATATTGGCCTGGCTGATGCAACAGGTCGAAATCGCTGCGCGGGCTCTGGCGTGGATAGTCGCCTTCGTTCATGCCCAGAAGGCAGACGACCTCGAACGGAATCGACCGCAGCGGCATCAGGGTGCAGAAGGTCACGCCGCCGGCCAGGAAACGGCCGCCGCCAGCGGTGTCGTCCAGGCCGCCGAGCCAGCTCTCGCGCAGCACCTCCAGCGGCACCGCTTCGTCGAATCCGGCAGCAAAGCAATGATCGACCCAGGTGGACAGCGCGTCATCGAGGCTGGCGCGGACCTCGCGCTCGCTCAGGTCTTGCGGCTGGCTGAGGGCTTCGAGCAGATCGCGGCCGCGCTGCGCCCATTGCAGCGGCGTGGCACTGTGGCGGGACACGCGCCACCAGTCTTGCAGCACGTCGAGCAGATCGGCCAGCGGCCCCACCAGCGCGGCGTCCAGCCCGCCGATGTCATCAAAGGGCACGATGCCGGCAAACCCGTCCTCGCCCGCCCCGGCGTAGCCCAGCAGCATGCGGCGCAGGCCGAAGCGCCAGGTGTTCTGCTCGCCGCAGGCGCCCAGACCGAGATCGGCGCGCTGCTCCGCGTTCAGCCCCCAGCGCACGCCCGCGCCGGCCATCCACTGCGTGAGACGGGGCCGGTCCTGCGGCTGCAGGCCGAAACGCCGGGCGATGGCCGGCACGTCGAGCAGGGTGGCGATATCGGAGGCCAGAATGCGTTCCTGCGGCAAGCGCAGCAGCCAGTCCATGGCGACCAGGAAGGGATCGGTCGTGCGCGCCGACAGGTCGGCGATGTCGAAGGGAATGAAGCGTGGGTCGCCGGGCGGGTACTGGCCGAACACCGCGCGGATGGCGGGCGCGAAGGGCGTGATGTCGGGAGTCATCACCACGATGTCGCGCGGCTGCAGGGGCTTGTCGTCCCGCTGCGCCAATAGATGCAGCAACTGATCGTGCAGGATCTCGACTTCGCGCTGGGCGCTGTGCGCGATGTGAAAGACCACCGAACGATCCGCCGTGGCGATGACCTCGCGCGGATGCTCGGGCAGGGGCAGCAGGTCGCGGATCGCGGCCTGCACCTGTTCGAGCAAGGTGTCGCCGGGCGCGTCGTCGAACTGATCGTGACGCGGCAGGCCGGGCTGGTCCACCTGCGCGGCCCGGTCGTCGAAGGCGTCGAGCTGGCGCATGAAATCGCGGCCCTGGCGTCCCCACGCCGCGAGCAACGGATGCGCGTGGACATGCATCGCCTGCAGCCCCACGCGGGCGAGGTCTTCGGCGCGCAGAGGTCGGCGCCTGGGAGCCTCGCGCAGCAGTTCGCGTCCTTCGATGATGTCGGCCCAGTGATAGCGGCAGGGATTAGGCAGCGCGATCAACACCTGCGCATGCCGCGACAGCGCCACGAGCGCGTCGAGCACCACGGCCGGCAGATGCGAGGCGCCGAACAGCACCACGCGGCGCGGCAGCTTGCCCACGGCCGCGTCCGAGCCTGATTCGGCCTGGCCGTCAAGCGCCTGCACAAAGGCCCGTTGCACCTTGGCGCGGGTGCCCGCGCATTCCGCCTCGCTCAGCTCGGAAAGAATGCGGCGCCACAGCCAGGGTTGCCAGCGTTGATCGTCGGCCAGTTGGGTGGTCTGGCCGCGGGCATCGATGAGCACGTCCTGTCCCCGCGCCCAGGCGTCGAGCCAGTCGTCGCGGTAGATCTGATACTGATCGTAGAGATCGGCCAGACGCTGCGCCAACTGCAGCCGCCGCTGCGCGCCCTGGCCCCGCAGATAGTGATGCAGCGGTGCGCAGACGGCCTCCCCCGATGAATCGCCCAGAAGGCGCATGAGCCGCCAGGTCAGCAGCGGCTTGTCAAGCGGCGACTGCGAAGGCGTGGCCGCACGCCCCAGCACCTGCCGATAGGTGCGCCAAAGAAACCGGCCGGGCAGTTCTACCCGCGTGGCGGCACAGATGCCGCTGTGCGCGGCCAACGCCATTTTCAGCCACTCCGCAGCACCATTGCTCTGCACCAGAACGATCTCTTGCTCCAGCGGAGCCAGCGGTTGCCGAGCCAGAATCTCCAGCACCAGATCCCGCAGCCATTCCAGTCGGTTGCCCTGCAAAATGAACAAGCCCGGGTGGATATCGTCAGTCATGGAGTGAGCGTACAGGAGCAGGCCGGACAGCCCCGATTGCGACCTGTTGTTGTGGCCTGACCTAGCCGCAAAACCGCGCCGCAAAAAACAAAACGCCTGAACCAGGACTGGTTCAGGCGTTCGGCTTTTAACTGGTGCGCCCGGCAGGATTCGAACCCACGACCCCTTGGTTCGTAGCCAAGTACTCTAATCCAACTGAGCTACGGGCGCTAAAGAACCGAAATTATAGACATACTTTTGCAGGCACGTAAAGCCCCCTTGAGTTTCCCTTCGGCCGTGCGCCGTGGCGCAGGCACAATGCCCGTCCATGTCGATGTTGCGCATTTTCTCGATCAGCCTGTTGCTTCTGGCCGCAAGCCGCCTGCTGGGACTGGTGCGGGATGTGGTGGTGGCCACGCAGTTCGGTCTGAGCGGCCACGCCGATGCGGCGCTGGTCGTGCTGTCCTTTCCCGACCTCGCGGTGAGTCTGCTGTGGGGAGCGGCCATTCCTGCGGTGATGGTGCCGCGCATGGCCGGGCGCGACGCGGCCCATATCGCGGCCGAGGGCGCGCGTTGGTCGCGACTGGCCGCCCTGCTCTTCATCCTGGCGGGCATCGGCGTGTGGTGGGGCCAGAACCTGATCGTGCATCTCCTCGCCCCCGGACTGCATGCGCCCGAGGCGGCGTTGGCCGCGCAGACGCTGGGGTGGTCCGCCCTGGTCGCCCTGCCCGCCGGGGCGGTGGCCATGGTGGGCAACGCCATGCTGCAGGCTCAGGGCCGGTTGCAGTGGCAGTACACGGGGCAGGTGGTGTTCAACCTCGGGCTGATCGGCGGGCTGATCGTTGCGGCACAGACCGGACAGTTCGCCTGGGTGGCGGTCGGCGTGGCGATGGCGGCCACGGCGCGGCTGGTGCTGATGCGCAGGGCCAGCCGCGCGGCAACGCCTGCTGCAGCATCGGACCGGATCTGGCCGGATGCCGCCAGCCTGCGCGCGCTGGTCCTGGCGCTCGCGGCCTCCGGACTGACGGTGCTCTACACCCTGGCGGCGCGCGCCCTGATGTCGGATGCGGGGCCGGGGCAACTCGGCGTGTTCCAGTACGCGCAGCGCGTGGGCGAGCTGCCGCTGCATACCGTTTTCGCCGTCGCCTCAGCGCTGGCGCTCGCCCGCCTCAGCGCCGCGGAAAGCCAGGGCGACTCCGCCCGTGCGCAGTTGGAGACGCGCCAATGGCTGCGGGCGATGCTGTGGCTCTCGGCCCTCATCGCGCTGGCCGGCATGGTGGCTGCGCCGGGCATCGTCCGGCTGCTGTTCGGCTGGGGCCGCATGACCGCCGAGGCCCAGCAACAGGTGACCGAAGCGATGCGGTGGATCTTGCTGCTGTTGCCGCTGCAGGCCGCGCAACTGGTGCTGGCCACGCGGCTGAACAGCCACCGTCGCATCGCCGATCAGGTGCTGGGTTATGGCGCGGGCCTCGTCGCGCTGGCGGCGGCCGGCGCCCTGCTTCCGGCCCAGTCCTGGCGCGGACTGGCCGCCTATGGCGCCGCCTGGGCGGTGGCCGTCACCGTGCTGTGGTGGCGGCTGGCGCGTCACCAGGGCGATGCGCAGTGGCGCAATGCCGCCGTGCTGCTGGGCATGCTGTTGATCCTTGCCGCCGCAGGGGGAACGCTGCACGCCGTGGCGCTGCCCTGGGCGCTGGCTCTGGTCGCGGCGGCCTTGCTGTTTGCCGCTGGCCTGGGGGCGTTGCTGCGCTTCGATCCGCTGGGAAGGCTGGTGCGCGATCGCTACACTTCCCGTCGCCTGCGCCGTGCTTCCTGACCTGCGCTTCCTGACTTTTTTCACACGATGGACTTCATCCAAATCACCAACGATCCCGACTTCGCCGCTTTTGCCGTGGACTGCGGCGTGTCGCGGATCATGGTCGACCTGGAGCAGCACGGCAAGCAGGAGCGCCAGGGCGGTTTGGGCACGTTCATCTCCAATCATGTGCCGCAGGACGTGGCCATCGTTCGCCAGGCCGTGCCACAGGCGGCGCTGATCGTGCGCATCAATCCCCTGCATGACGCCAGCGCCCTGGAGATCGACCAAGCCCTGACCGACGGCGCCAGCCACCTCATGCTGCCGATGTTCCGCAGTGCCGACACGGTGGCGCGATTCGTCGCCCTGGTGGGCGGCCGCGCCCGGACCATCGCTCTGCTGGAAACGCGCGATGCGCTGCAAAGCCTGCCGCATTGGGCAGGACTGGACGGACTGGACGAAATCTACGTGGGCCTCAACGACCTGCACCGCGAGCTGGGCCTGCGCTTCATGTTCCAGCCGCTGGCCGACGGCGTGGTCGATCGCGTCGCGGCGATCGCGAAGCAGCAGGGCAAGCGCTTCGGCTTCGGCGGCATCGCCCGGCTGGATGAAGGGCTGCTGCCCGGGCGCGTGGTGCTGGGCGAACATCTTCGCCTGGGTTCCGGCAGCGTGATTCTGTCGCGCACCTTCAACCGCGAGCGCATCGAAGCCCCCGATTCCGACTGGCATGCCATTTACGCCGATGAAATCGGGCGCCTGCGCCATGCCGCGCAGGTGCTGGCGCAGCGCGAGCCCGCCGAGATCGAGAGCGACCGCCTGCTGGCCGTCGATCTCATCACCCGCGTCGGCGAGAGTCTCCGGCCGGTTACCGCCACCCGCTGAACCTCCGTGGCCAAACGTCTGTTCGACATCGTGCTGGCGCTGCTGGCGCTGTTGCTGTTCTCGCCCGTGATGCTCGCCGCGGCGCTGGCCGTGTGGCTGGACTCCGGCCGCCCCGTACTGTTCGCGCAGATGCGCGTGGGGCGTGGCACGCGGCCCTTCCGGCTTTTCAAATTCCGCAGCATGGTGGTGGATGCCGCGCAGCGCGGCTCGCACAGCACCGCGCAGAACGACCCGCGCATCACCCGCGTCGGTCGCTTCCTGCGGCGCAGCAGCGTGGACGAACTGCCGCAACTGCTCAACGTGCTGCGCGGCGACATGAGCCTGGTCGGCCCGCGTCCCGACGTGCCGGCGCAACGCAGCAACTACACCGACGAGCAATGGGCGCTGCGCCACCGCGTGCGACCGGGCATCACCGGGCTGGCCCAGGCCCTTTACCGCTCGCGCGCCACGCCGCAGCAGCGGCTGCAGGCCGATCTCGATTACGCGCAACACCACGGGCTGCTGATCGATCTGCGCATCATCGCTCTGACCGTGGTGCAAGTCTTCCGCCGCAGTTCAAACTGACTCCCGGCGTCAAAGCGACAATCTCGCCATGTGTGGAATTTACGGATTTCTCGACCGCGCCGGTCGCAACCTGAGCGAGCAAGCCCTCGCCGCGATGGACACCAGCCTGATTCACCGCGGCCCGGACGACAGCGGCGTATTCACCGCGCCCGGCGCGGCCATCGGCAACCGCCGCCTGTCCATCATCGACATCGCCGGCGGGCACCAGCCCTTCGTCAGCGACGACGGGCGAATCGCGCTGGTGCAGAACGGCGAGATCTTCAACCACGTGGAGCTGCGCGCCGAAGCCCAGCGCCAGGGCGTGCGCTTCAACTCCGATCACAGCGATACCGAGGTCTTGCTGCGACTGTATGAACGCGAAGGGCTGGGCTTCCTGCCCCGGCTCAACGGCATGTTCGCCATCGCCATCTGGGATGGGCGCGATCCCGAAAATCCCCGGCTTCATCTCGTGCGCGACCGCATCGGCGTCAAGCCGCTGTTCGTGCACGACGACGGCAGGCAGGTGCTGTTCGGTTCCGAGATCAAGGCCGTGCTCGCCGCGCTGCCGGGGCGGCCCACGCTCGATCTGCCCGCGCTGCAGCACTACCTCGCCTACAACTACGTGCCGCCGCCGTTCACCCTGTTCGAGGGCATCCGTCACGTCATGCCGGGCACGGTGCTGAGCGTCGATGGCCGCGGCAGCCACACCCGGCGCTGGTGGAGCCTGGCCGAGCAGACGCCCGCCGCGCAGACCTTCACCGCATGGCAGGAAGCCTTCCTCGACCTGCTCGACGACGCGGTGAAACTGCGGCTGCGCGCCGACGTGCCCTTCGGCGCCTTTCTCTCGGGCGGGGTCGATTCCAGCACCGTGGTGGCGCTCATGGCGCGGCATGTGCGCGAGCCTGCCCGCACCTTCTGCATCGGCTTTCCCGATCCGCGCTTCGACGAATCGCCCTACGCTCGCGAGGCCGCCCAGCGCTTCGGCGCCACGCACCGCGAGCGGGTGGTTCAGCCCGACATGCTCGACGACTGGGGCAGCGTGCTGTGGCACTGCGACCAGCCGCATGGCGACGCCTCGTTCATGCCCACGCGCGAGGTTTCGCGGCTCGCGGTGGGAGAGCCCGGCCGCGATGGCGTCAAAGTCGTGCTCACCGGCGACGGCGGCGACGAGCTGTTCGCCGGCTACGACAAATATGCCAGCTTCATGGCCGACCCCGCGCTGCGCGACCTGCCCGCGGCCGACTTCGCACGGCACTACGTGGAGCACACCGGCCTCTTCGGCGAGCAGGCCCGAGCCGCGCTGTTCCAGCCCTGGCTGCGCCAGAAGCTGGCCGACGTAAACAGCGTGCGCGACGTGGCCGCGCCCTGGTTCGAGCAGGCGGCGCACTTCGACCGCGTCAACCAGATGCTCTACCTCGACATGATGTTGCTGCTGCCCGGCAACAACCTCGTCAAGCCCGACCGCATGGGCATGGCGGTGTCACTGGAGGCGCGCACGCCCTTTCTCGATGGGCGCATGATGGAGTTCGCCTTCCGCGCGCCCGGCGACACCAAGCTGCACGACGGCGACAAGAAACACTGGTTCAAGCGCGCGGTCGAGCCGCTCATCGGCGCCGACCTCGCGCACCGCAAGAAGCAGATGTTCACCGTCCCCATCGGCGAGTGGTTCCGCGGCCCGCGCAAGGCCTGGCTGGCCGGGCTGCTGTTCGCGCCCGGCGCGCTCGGCGCCCAACTCTTCAAGGCCGACACGGTGCGCAAGCTGTTCGACGATCATGTCTCGGGCGCGGCGAATCACACCCGCGAACTGCGCGCGCTGGCCGCGCTGGAGCTATGGGCGC
>JAJTBQ010000086.1 GCA_021286835.1 Thiomonas sp. | reverse complement strand
TTTGGTGCCGACTATCCGAATCGAACGGATGACCTACCGCTTACAAGGCGGTTGCTCTACCAGCTGAGCTAAGTCGGCAGGGGCGCCTGGCGGCGCCGCATCGCGTGCTGAAAGACTACTTCACGCGGGTGAGGTGCGAGCCTCCGGGCCGTGGGGGCGTGGGAGGCGGTTCCGGCGGTGGGGCATCCGTCTCGGGTGTGGCAGATTCTACCGGGCGCAACCGGACCGGCTTGTTCGGCGTAGGTGGTTCGTCCTGCTCGGCCACCGCCGGCGCGTTGTTGCGTTCATCGATCGTGTCCGCCTCGGCAGCGGCCTCTACCGGAAAGGCCATGCCCTGGCTGTTCTCCCGCGCATAGATCGCGGAAACCTGCTCGATGGGGACGAGGATGTCACGGGCCACGCCGCCGAAGCGCGCCTTGAAACGGATTTCGTCATTGCCTATGTTCAGGGCGCTGGTGGCATCGAAACTGATGTTCAGAACGATTTCGCCGTTCTTCACGAACTCCAGCGGCACGCGCGCACCCGGCCCCACCTGCACGGCTAGATAGGGTGTCAGGCCGTTGTCCGTGCACCATTCGTAGAGAGCCCGAATCAGGTAAGGCTTGGTCGAGCCGATGTCTTGCGAACCGCTGTCCATCACGATGCACCGGGCGCTTACTTGCGCATGATCTTTTCGGAGGGCGTCAGCGCTTCGATGTAGGCGGGGCGCTGGAAAATGCGCTCGGCATACTTGGCCAGCGGCAGGGCCGACTTGGGCAGATCGATACCGTAATGGTCCAGGCGCCACAGCAGCGGGGCAATGGCGACATCGAGCATGGAGAAATCCTCGCCCAGCATGTACTTGTTCTTCAGGAACACGGGCGCGAGCTGGGTAAGGCGGTCGCGAATGGCGCTGCGGGCTTTCTCCAGGGCCTTTTCGTTGGACTTGGTCGCGCGCGATTCCAGCGTCGTCACGTGCACGAACAGTTCCTTCTCGAAGTTGAACAGGAACAGGCGCACGCGGGCGCGGGCGACGGGGTCGCCTGGCATGAGCTGGGGGTGCGGGAAGCGCTCGTCGATGTACTCGTTGATGATGTTGGATTCGTACAGGATGAGATCGCGCTCGACCAGGATGGGCACCTGACCGTAGGGGTTCATGACGCTGACGTCTTCGGGTTTGTTGAACAGGTCAACGTCACGGATTTCGAAATCCATGCCTTTCTCGAACAGCACGAAGCGGCAACGCTGCGAGAACGGGCAGGTCGTGCCGGAATAGAGCACCATCATGAATGCAGACTCCTATCTAAAAATCGAAGGGCCGCCCCGAGATTCTTGACCCCCTCGGGGGGCGGGTCGGGGAAGGCCCGGCCTGGGGGCGCAAAAAAACAGAACGGGGTGGCAGAGCCACCCCGGCAATTCGGATTGGGCGTTCGCCCGGGGTGCGGACGAGGGCCTGGGTTACGTCACATCCTTCCAGTATTCGGACTTCAGCTTCCAGGTGATGAAGCTGAACAATCCCAGGAAAATGAGCACGATGACGCCAAGACGCTTGCGGAACAGTTGGTCGGGTTCTGCCATCCACTGCATGTAGGCGACGAGGTCGGCAACCGTCGAATCATACTCGGTTGTGGTTTGCGCACCCGGCGTCAGCTGGGTATAGCCAACGAAGGTCTTGAGATTCACGGCCGGGTCGGCAGGGTCGGGGCCAGTCTGGAATTGGGCCGCCCGCTCGCCTTGCAGCATCCACAGCGGATTGGGCATGCCGACGCCGGGGAAGACCAGATTGTTCCAGCCCGTCGGCCGCGTGTCGTCGCGGTAGAAGGTGCGCAGGTAGGTGTAGAGATAGTCTGCGCCGCTGCCGCGGTGAGACGCCAATGCCTTGGTGATGATGGACAGATCCGGCGGATCGGTGCCGAACCATTTCTGCGCCTGGGCGGATGTCATGGCGATGCGCATGGTGTCGCCGATCTTGGCGTCGCCGAACATGAGGTTGCGCTGGATCTGATCGTCCGAGAGCCCGAGATCGCGCAGGCTTTCATACCGCATGTATTTGGCCGAATGGCAGCCGATGCAGTAATTGACGAACAGCCGTGCGCCGTTCTGCAAGGCCAGCACATTGTTCACTCGGTAGGGCGCGTGATCGAGCGGGATTTCTTGTTCTTCCGAGGCGGCGCTGGCGATGCCTTGCAGCATCAATCCGAGCAGCAGGCCCAGACACAGACGTCGCAGGAGCGGGAGCAGGAGCGGGAGCAGGAGGGAAGTCATGGTCGCGGGCATCAGTGGGCCTTGTAGGTCAGGCGTTGCGGCACGGGCTTGAAGTTTCCCTTTTGGCTCCACCAGGGCATGAGGAAGAAGAAGCCGAAGTAGAGCAGGGTGCAGGTCAGCGCCACGGCATAGGCCACGGGCGAAGGCGGCTGAATGCCGAAATAGCCCAGCACGACGAAATTGATGGCGAACAGGATGTAGATGGCGCGGTGCCAACTGGGGCGATAGCGGATCGACTTGACCGGCGACTTGTCCAGCCAGGGCAGGAAGAAGAAGATCACCACGGCGCCGCCCATGCTGACCACACCCCAGAACTTGGCATCGACCGTGGCCAAGGCCCAGAACAGCAGACTGCCGCCGACGACGAACAGGACGGCGCGCGTCGGCCTGGCACGGTTGCGCCACAGCGCGAACAGCGTGGCCGCAGCCACCACGACCATCCAGATGTGCACGGTATTGCTCGTCGTGGCACGGAGGATGGAATAGAACGGCGTGAAATACCAGACCGGCGCGATGTGAGGCGGGGTTTTCAGCGGGTTGGCCGGGATGAAGTTGTTGTGTTCCAGGAAATAGCCGCCGAATTGCGGCGCGAAGAACACCACGGCACAGAAGATCATCAGAAAGACGGAAAGGCCGAACAGGTCGTGCACGGTGTAGTAGGGGTGAAACGCCACACCGTCGCGCGGAATGCCGCGGCCATCCTTGTTGTCCTTGATTTCCACGCCGTCCGGGTTGTTCGAGCCGACCTGGTGCAGGGCGATGATGTGCGATCCCACCAGGCCGATGAGAAGCAGCGGAATGGCGATGACGTGGAAGGCGAAAAAGCGGTTCAGCGTCACATCGCTCACCACATAGTCGCCGCGAATCCACACCGCCAGATCAGGACCGATGAAGGGGATGGCCGAGAACAGATTGACGATCACCTGGGCGCCCCAGAACGACATCTGTCCCCAGGGCAGCAGATAGCCGAAGAAGGCCTCGGCCATCAGGCACAGAAAGATCAGGCAGCCGAAGATCCAGATGAGTTCGCGCGGGGTGCGGTAGGAGCCGTAGATCAGCCCGCGGAACATATGCAGATACACCACGATGAAAAACGCCGACGCGCCAGTGGAGTGGATGTAGCGGATCAGCCAGCCCCAGTTGACGTCGCGCATGATGTACTCGACCGAACCGAAGGCCAAGGCGGCGTCGGGCTTGTAGTTCATCACCAGAAAGATGCCGCTGACGATCTGGATGGCCAGCACGACGATGGACAGCGAGCCGAAGTAGTACCAGAAGTTCAGATTCTTCGGCGCGTAGTACTCGGTCAGGTGGGCGCTCCACAGCGAGGAGAACGGAAAGCGCTTGTCCACCCAGCCACGCAGCCCGCCGTGTTCGGGGGTGGCATGCGCGCCATGCAGCGATTGATCTGCCATTGAGAGGTCTCCTGGAGGTCTTGTGGGGAGGGTTGCTGGGTGAGGGCGGGCTTCAAGCCTTCTCGTGTTCGCCGATGCGCAGCTTGGCGTCGGCCACATACATATACGGGGGCACGACCAGGTTGTCGGGGGCGGGCATGTTCTTGAAGACCCGGCCGGCCAGATCGAACATCGAACCGTGGCAGGGGCAAAGGAAGCCGCCATCCCAGTCGGAGGGCAGGGAGGGCTGAGGCCCTGGCGTGAACCGGTCCACCGGCGAGCAGCCCAGGTGGGTGCAGATGCCCACGACCACCAGGTACTCTTTCTTGATCGAGCGCCACTGCGACTGCGCCCAGGTCGGCGTGGGGAAGGCCGTGCGCTGGGAGTCGGGGTCGGCGACGAGCGACTGGGTTTCGTTGAGGGACTCCAGCATGGCCTGCGTACGGTGCAGGATCCACACCGGCTGGCCGCGCCAGAGCACCGTCATCTTTTCACTCGGGCGCAGCGAACTGATGTCCACATCCACCGGCCCGCCTTCGGCGCGGGCCTTGGCGGAAGGCGCGAGAGAGTCGACAAAGGGAACAGCCGCACCCCCTGCTGCCACGCAACCGGCACAACCCGTTGCAATCAACCATGTGCGACGCTTTGAATCCATATCCGTACTCCGGGAAAGATGGCGCATTGTTCCCTGCACGGCACGGCTTGGACATTAGGAGAACCATCTATAAGCACTCACTGATTTAGAGGTTTGTCATTGAGAAAGATCAATCATGTTCATGCTGCGTCGCAACAATATGAAACCGGCGCTGCAGTTGGCCCAATCTTGCCAAGTCGCCTCAGGCGCTTGCATGCCTCGCGCGGGAAGGAGGCGATTTGGGTCGGCGCCGCCGCCCTGTGCTGCAGCCAGCGCGGGTCGACTGCTGGGCTCAGAAGCCTTCGTCGTCGCGCAGATAGCGCCACTGGCCTTGCGGAAGTGCGCCCAGGCGAACCTGACCCATGCGCACGCGCTTGAGGCCCGTCACCCGCAGGCCGACGAGTTCGCACATGCGGCGAATCTGGCGCTTCTTGCCTTCGCGCAGCACGAAGCGCAATTGCTGCGGGTTGATCCATTCCACTTGCGCGGGCCGCAGCGCTTGGCCGTCGAGCGCAAGGCCATGACGCAGCAGGGCGAGGCGGCTTTCGGGAAACGCCGCCTGCACGTCTTCATCGCTGTTGTTGCGGGCTGACGAATCGGTCAGGCTGACGCGCACGAGGTACTCCTTCTCGATCGCGCTGTCTTCGCCGATGAGCTGGCGTGCAATGCGGCCGTCCTGGGTGAGGACCAGCAGGCCGGTGGAGTCGATGTCAAGCCGGCCCGCCACGGCCAGATGGCGCAGATGCGCCGGCGAAAAACCGTGCGGCGAGTCGCACTCGGCCCAGCGGGTTTCGCTCTTGATGAGCGCAACCGCCGGGGTGTAGCCGTGCTCGGCCTGCGCACTGACGTAGCCCACAGGCTTGTGCAACAGAATCGTGACCTGCGCGGCCTGCAAGTGTTGCGCCGCCTTGCGAATGACAATGCGAGAAGCGGGCAGATTGCCGGCCACCTTGGCGCCCAGCGCAGCGGGTTCGCCATCCAGAAGCACCCAGCCGCGCTCGATCCAGTCATCGGCTTCGCGCCTCGAAGCCAGTCCGAGTTCGGACATCCGTTTGGACAGACGCACCTGGGCATCGGCCCGACCTTCCGGGGCGGAGGGTGGCAGGCTTCGGGCCGCAGCGGAACGTTTGGCCGCGGCGCCCGTGTGCAGAGGACGTCCGGGCCAGACCGGGGCGGTGCGAGGTTTGGTACTCATGCTGGGCGGAGACAGGTGGGGCGTCAGGAGTCGATGGCCTGGGGCAGCGGCAGGCGGCGCATGCGGGCGCGCAGACCTCCCGCGAGGGCGCGCAGCGGCAACTGCGACACCACCAGTCCGCTGAACACCAGCGCGCAGCCGAACAGGGCGCGGGCGTCCAGGGCCTGATGCAGCACCAGCCACGCCGCCAGCGCCGCGAACACGCCCTCCATGCTGAAGATCACCGCCGCATGCGCGGGCACGGCATGGCGCTGCGCGACGACCTGCAGGGTGTAGGCCACGCCTACCGAGAGGGCGCCGCCGTAGAGAATGGGCCAGACGCCACGCCCGATCGCATCGAGACTGATCGATTCCACCAGCACCCCGGCCCCCAGACAGAGCAGGCCGCAGACGACAAACTGCACCAGCGCGAGCAGCAAAGGATCGTGGCGCGCAGCCACCCGGCCCAGCAGCAGCAACTGCACCGTGATGAACAACGCTCCGCCCAGTTCCAGCCAGTCACCGTGGCGCACGCTGTATCCCTGGCGCACGCTGAGGAAATACATGCCGACGGCCGCCAGAAGCGCCCCCAGCCAGACCCCCACGCCGACCCGCCGTCCCCAAAGCAGGCCGAGCAGCGGCACGAGCACCACATAGAGCGAGCTGATGAAACCGGCGTTGGCCACCGTGGTGGACTCCAGCCCGATCTGCTGCATCGAAATGGAAATGGCCACGACCACGCCGAGTAGCCCGCCGTCGCGCAGCAGACTGCCGGGGTTGGAGTCGGGGTGGTCGGCGGGATCGGGGCGACGACGCAAGGCCATCACGGCCAGCACTACGGCGGCCCCCAACACGAAACGCATGCCGGTGTAGTAGAACGGTCCAACCGTGCCGATGCTCGCGGTCTGGGCGACGAAGGCTGTGCCCCAGATGAGCGAAGCCAGCAGCATCAGGGCGCTGGCGCGAAGCGAAGCAGCGGAGGTGGACATGGCGACAGGGCCGGGAGCCAATCTTGAAAACAAAAAACCGCCACGCGGACGCGCGCGGCGGCGACCCCCGATGATAAGAGGGTGCGCGTTTACATGCTGCGCCGGTACTGGCCGCCAACCTCGAACAGCGCCGCCGTGATCTGCCCCAGGCTGCACACCCGCACCGCATCCATCAACACGGCGAACACATTGCCGTTGTCGATCACCGCCTGCTGCAGCCGCGCGAGCATGGCCGGCGCTTCGGCCGCGTGGCGGCGATGGAAGTCGGCCAGCCGATGCAGCTGCGATTGTTTTTCCTCGTCGGTCGATCGCGCCAGTTCGAGATGCGCAGGGGCCGCGTCGCCGTGAGGGTTGCGGAAGGTGTTGACCCCGATGATGGGCAGTTCGCCCGTGTGCTTGAGCATCTCGTAGTGCAGGCTCTCCTCCTGGATCTTGCCGCGCTGGTAGCCGGTTTCCATCGCACCGAGCACGCCGCCGCGCTCGGCGATGGCCTCGAATTCCTTGAGCACGGCTTCTTCGACCAGATCGGTCAGCTCCTCGATGACGAAGGCTCCCTGATTCGGGTTTTCGCATTTCGCCAGGCCCCACTCGCGGTTGATGATGAGCTGAATGGCCATGGCCCGGCGCACGCTGTCTTCCGTGGGCGTGGTGATGGCCTCGTCAAAGGCGTTGGTGTGCAGGCTGTTGCAGTTGTCGTAGAGGGCGATCAGTGCCTGCAGGGTGGTGCGGATGTCGTTGAAGTCGATCTCCTGCGCATGCAGACTGCGGCCGCTGGTCTGGACGTGGTACTTGAGTTTCTGGCTGCGTTCGTTCGCACCGTACTTGTCGCGCATGGCCACGGCCCAGATGCGTCGCGCCACGCGGCCGAGCACGGTGTACTCAGGGTCCATGCCGTTGCTGAAGAAAAAGCTCAGGTTGGGCGCGAAATCGTCGATGTGCATGCCGCGCGCCAGGTAGGCCTCGACAAAGGTGAAGCCGTTGGACAGCGTGAACGCAAGCTGCGAGACGGGATTCGCGCCCGCCTCGGCGATGTGGTAGCCGGAGATCGACACCGAATAGAAATTGCGCACCCGGTGCTGCACGAAGTACTGCTGGATGTCGCCCATGACCTTGAGCGAGAACTCGGTGGAGAAGATGCAGGTGTTCTGCCCCTGATCCTCCTTGAGGATGTCGGCCTGCACCGTGCCGCGTACGTTCTCCAGCACCCATTCGCGGATCTTCTGGGTTTCGTCGTCGGTGGGCTGGCGGCCGTTGTCGGTCTCGAACTTGGCCATCTGCTG
>JAJTBQ010000085.1 GCA_021286835.1 Thiomonas sp. | reverse complement strand
TACCTGCCGCCCGCCTGGATCGGCCAGAACATCTTCTCCTACGCGCAACACCTGGTCTGCGGCTACACGGTCAACTGCCCCGAGTCGCAAGCCACCGTCGCCATCGACCTGCACGAAATCGGGCCGACCTATTACTTCGCCCCGCCCCGGGTGTTCGAGGCCCTGCTGACCGACGTGCGTGTACGCATGGACGACGCCGCCGCGCCCAAGCGCCGGCTGTTCGACGCCTGCGTGGCGCTCGCGCAGCGGGTGCATGCCGCCGGAGACGCCGGCAAGCCACCCCGCATGCTGGACCGCCTGTTGCTCCCGCTGGCCGATCTGCTCATGCTCGCGCCGCTGCGCAATGTGCTGGGCATGAGCCGCATCCGCGTGGCCTACACCGCGGGCGAAGCGATCGGACCGGACCTGTTTCGCTTCTATCGCGCCATCGGCGTGAACCTCAAGCAGCTCTACGGGTCCACGGAAACCGCGGTGTTCGTCTGCATGCAGCCCGATCACGGCGTGCGCAGCGACAGCGTGGGCCTTCCTGCTCCGGGGGTGGAACTGAAAGTGGCCGCGCACGGCGAGATTCTGCTGCGCAGCGCCGGCCTGCTGCGTGCGTACTACAAGAACCCCGAGGCCACCGCCGAGGTGCTCGACGCCGACGGCTGGTACCGAACCGGCGACGCGGGCTGGCTGGAACCCGACGGCCAGCTGCGCATCATCGACCGGGCCAAGGACGTGTCCGCGCTGTCGGGCGGCGCGCTGTTCGCGCCGAAACTCATCGAGAACAAGCTCAAGTTCTTCCCCGCCATCAAGGAGGCCGTGGCCTTCGGCGCCGAGCGCGATCACGTGGTGGCGATGATCAACATCGACTTCCCCGCCGTGGGCAGCTGGGCCGAGAAGCGCGGCCTGCCCTACACCGGTTATGCCGACCTGGCCGGCAAACCCGAGGTGGTCGAACTGATCGCCGACTGCGTGGCCCAGGTGAACGCCGACCTCGCAGCGGACGCGCACACTGCCGCGGTGCAAATCCACCGCTTTGCCGTGCTGCACAAGGAGCTGGATCCGGACGACAACGAACTCACCCGAACCCGCAAGGTGCGTCGCCGCTTCGTGGCCGAGAAATACGCCAGCCTGATCGAAGCGCTCTACGACCCGGCGCAGGCCCACCACCTGCTGCGCGTGCTCGTGCGCTTCGACGACGGCCGCACCGGTGCCGTCCAGGCGGACCTGCAACTCCGCGACGCGCAAGTGCACCCCGCCCTGCGCCCCGCCGCCTGAACCGGGAGACCCGCCATGTCCGCCCTGCTCGAAGCCGTCCCCGTTCCGGCGGACGCGCCCCTCGCCCCGCCGCCCGCGCCGGTCGGCCCGCCGGTGCTGCGGCTCGACGACATTCACCTGCGCTTCGGCGGCATCAAGGCGCTGCAGGAGGTCCACTTCGACGTCCAGCCGGGCGAGATCCGCGCCATCATCGGCCCGAACGGCGCGGGCAAGAGCTCCCTGCTCAACGTCATCAACGGGGTGTACCAGCCGCAGCAGGGCAGCATCGCCTTCGACGGCCAGGTGCTCGGGCAGATGCGCCCCGCGCTGGCGGCCCGGCTCGGCATCGCCCGCACCTTCCAGAACCTGGCCTTGTTCTCGGGCATGAGCGTGCTCGACAACATCATGGCCGGGCGCAATTTGCACATGCGTTGCGGCCTGCTCGCGCAGGCGCTGCGGCTGGGACCGGCGCTGCAAGAGGAAATGGCCCACCGTCTGGTGGTGGAGCGGATCATCGATTTCCTCGAAATCCAGGCCTGGCGCAAGGTGCCGGTCGGCCGCCTGCCCTACGGGCTGCAAAAGCGGGTGGACCTCGGCCGGGCCCTGGCCATGGAGCCCAAGCTCCTGCTGCTGGACGAACCGATGGCGGGGATGAATCTCGAGGAGAAGGAGGACATGAGCCGCTTCATTCTCGAAGCACGTGAGGAATTCGGCACCACCATCGTGCTGATCGAGCACGACATGGGGGTGGTGATGGATCTGTCGGACCGTGTGGTGGTGCTCGACTATGGCCGCCAGATTGCCGACGACACACCCGATGCGGTGCGCGCGAACCCGGACGTGATCCGCGCCTACCTCGGCTCCGCAACCCAGGAAGGGTGAGACACCATGGGCTTTCTCATTGAAACCGCGATCGCCGGCCTCATGTCGGGCGTGCTCTACGCCCTGATCGCCCTGGGCTTCGTGCTCATCTACAAGGCTTCCGGGGTGTTCAACTTTGCGCAAGGGGCCATGGTGCTGTTCGCCGCGCTGGCCATGGCGCGCCTGCAGGAGCACATGCCGTGGCCGCTGGCCTTCCTGCTGGCCTTCGCCATCATGGTCGTGCTGGCGTGGCTGGTGGAGCGGCTGGTGCTGCGCCACCTGGTGAACCAGGAGGGCGTGACCCTGCTCATGGCCACACTCGGTGTCGCCTACTTCCTCGAAGGCCTGGGCCAGATGGTCTGGGGCAACGACATCTACCCCATCGACCTCGGCCTCCCCAAGCAGCCGACCCTCGTGCTGGACAAGCTGATTCCGGGCGGCATTCTGGTGAGCAATGAAGACCTCATCGCCGCCGGCTCGGCCGCGGCCCTGGTCGCGCTGCTGACCCTGTTTTTCCAGAAATCCGGCGTGGGCCGGGCTCTGCGTGCGGTGGCGGACGACCACCAGGCCGCGCAATCCATCGGCATTCCGCTGTCGCGCATGTGGGTGATCGTGTGGTCCATCGCCGGTCTGGTGGCCTTGGTGACCGGGATGATCTGGGGCTCCAAGCTGGGCGTGCAGTTTTCGCTGTCGCTGATCGCCCTCAAGGGTCTGCCGGTGGTGATCCTGGGCGGCCTCACCTCGGTGCCGGGCGCCATCGTCGGCGGGTTGATCGTGGGGCTGGGCGAAAAGCTGGCCGAGGTGTATCTCGGCCCGATGCTCGGCGGCGGCATCGAAAGCTGGTTCGCTTATCTGCTGGCCCTCGCGGTGCTGCTGATCCGCCCGCAGGGGCTGTTCGGCGAACGCATCATCGACCGCGTCTGACCGGGGAAATCGTTCATGCTCTACCGCGAAAACGGACAGTTCAAGACCACCTACGTCAGCGACGCCCAGATCTTCCCGATCCGGCAGGACCGCTGGTTCATCGCCGTCGCGCTGCTGGTGGCCTTCGTCGCCGTGCCGATGCTCGGGTCCGACTACCTGCTCCGCGCCCTGCTGGTGCCCTTTCTCATCCTGGCGCTGGCCGCGCTCGGTCTGAACGTCCTGGTGGGCTACTGCGGGCAGATCTCGCTGGGCACGGGCGCCTTCATGGCGGTCGGTGCCTACGCGGCCTTCAACATCATGGTGCGCCTGCCCGGCATGCCGCTCCTGGTGGCGCTGGTGCTGGCGGGCCTGATCGCCGCCGTGGCCGGCATGGTGTTCGGCCTGCCGAGCCTGCGCATCCGCGGCCTGTATCTGGCGGTTGCGACGCTGGCAGCCCAGTTCTTCTCGGACTGGGTGTTCGCCCATGTGCCCTGGCTGACCAACGATTCCTCCTCGGGCTCGGTCACGGCACCCCGCCTGCAGCTTTTCGGCTTCGGCATCGACAACCCGGTGCGCAAATACCTGTTCTGTCTCGCCATCCTGTGCGTGCTCGCGCTGGTGGTGAAGAACCTGGTGCGCGGGCGCAAGGGCCGGGAGTGGATGGCCACCCGCGACATGGACGTGGCGGCCGGCGTGATCGGCATCTCGCCGGTGCGGGCCAAGCTGTCCGCGTTCGCGGTGAGCAGCTTCATCACCGGCATTGCCGGCGCGCTGTGGGCCTTCGTGCATCTGGGCTCGTGGGAGCCCGCGGCGTTCAACATCGATGTGTCGCTCAAGCTGCTGTTCATGATCATCATCGGCGGCCTGGGCTCGGTGATGGGCAGCCTGTTCGGCGCGGCGTTCATCATGCTGCTGCCCATCTTCCTCAACCGCCTGCCGAGCCTGCTGGGCGTGCAGGCCTCGACCAGCCTCGTCTCGCACCTGGAGTTCATGACCTTCGGCGTGCTGATCGTGGTGTTCCTCATCGCCGAGCCGCACGGCATGGCGAGGTTATGGAGCACCGCCAAGAACAAGCTGCGGCTCTGGCCGTTCCCGCATTGAGTTTTCCAAGCGGCGGATTCGCCGCGCCTTGCCTGACCTCACCCAAACGATGAAGGAGACTCTCATGAACATGCGCAAGACCCTCTTGGGCGCGGCCGCCGGGCTGGCGCTGGCTGGCGCGCTCGCCGGCCCGGTGGTGCAAGCCGCCGAGAAGGAACAGTTCTTCCCGGTGCTCGTGTACCGTACCGGCCCCTACGGCCCGAACGGCGTGCCCTGGGCCAACGGCTACGTCGACTACCTGAAGATGATCAACGCGCGGGACGGCGGCGTGAATGGCGTGAAGCTGACCTGGGAGGAATGCGAAACCGCCTACGCCACCGACCGCGGCGTGGAGTGCTATGAGCGTCTCAAAGGCAAGGGCCCGACGGGTGCGACCGTGGTGCAACCGCTGTCCACCGGCGTGACCTTCGCGCTCACCGAGAAGGCGCCGAAGGACAAGATTCCACTGATCACCGCGGGCTATGGCCGCTCCGAATCCGCAGACGGCGCGGTGTTCAAGTGGAACTTCCCGATGCTCGGCACCTACTGGACGGCGGCCGACATCATCATGCAGGAGATCATCAAGCGCGAAGGCGGCAGCGACAAGCTCAAGGGCAAGACCATCGCGCTTGTTTACCACGACTCGCCCTACGGCAAAGAGCCGATCGCGATGCTGGAGACGCGGTCGAAGATGCACGGCTTCAAATTCTTGAAGCTGCCGGTCACCCACCCCGGCGTGGAGCAGAAGGCCACGTGGCTGCAGGTGCGCCGCGAACGGCCCGACTACGTGCTGCTCTGGGGCTGGGGCGTGATGAACGCCACCGCGCTGAAGGAGGCCGTGGCGACCGCCTATCCGCTGGACCGCATGTACGGCGTGTGGTGGTCGGGCGCCGAGCCGGACGTGAAGGACGTGGGTGAGGCGGCCAAGGGCTACAACGCCCTGGCCATGCAGTACGGCGCGGGCATCGGCAAGGTGCAACAGGACATCCTGAAGACGGTCTACGACAAGAACCAGGGCACCGGCCCGCGCGACATGGTGGGCCAGGTGCTCTACAACCGCGGGATGTACTCGGCCATGCTGGCGGTCGAGGGCGTGCGCCGCGCGCAGGAGCAGTACGGCAAGAAGCCGATGACGGGTGAACAGGTGCGTTGGGGCCTGGAGAACTTGAACATCAACGAAGCTGCCATCAAGCGTCTTGGCATCGAGGGTCAACTGCGCCCGCTGCGCACCACCTGCGAAGACCACATGGGATCAAGCTGGGCTCGCGTTCAGACCTGGGACGGCAACAAGTGGGTGATGCACGGCACTTGGTATGAGGCTGACATGCAGATCATCAAACCGATGGTCCGCGATGCCGCCGCCAAATATGCCAAGGAGCACAACGTCACTCCGCGCGATTGTGCGAAGGAGATGACCTCAGGCTCCTGATCGGCCGCGGCTGGCCGGCTGGTGCCGGCCAGCTCCTCAGTTCGTTCTCAAACCAACCGCCCATGACGACCCCGACCCCCATGCATGCTTCCCCGCCCATGCTCGATGTGCAGGGCATCGAGGTGATCTACAACCACGTCATCCTGGTGCTCAAAGGCGTGTCCATCCACGTCGACAAGGGGCGCATTGCCGCCTTGCTGGGCGGCAACGGCGCAGGCAAAACCACCACGCTGCGGGCCGTGTCGTGCCTGCTTCGGGCCGAGCGTGGCGAAGTCACCAAGGGCACCATTCACTATGAAGGGCGCCGCATCGATCGGGAAGATGCCCCCGCCTTGGTCCGACAAGGGGTGGTGCAGGTCATGGAAGGGCGTCATTGCTTCGCCCACCTGAGCATCGAAGACAACCTGCTTGCCGGGGCCTACAGCCGCCGCGACGGCAAGGCCGCCGTGCGCGACGCGCTCGACAAGGTCTACACCTATTTTCCTCGTTTAAAGGAACGGCGCCGCAGTCAGGCCGCGTACACATCAGGTGGTGAGCAACAGATGTGCGCCATCGGCCGTGCGCTGATGGCCAATCCGAAACTCATCCTTCTCGACGAACCCTCGATGGGGCTGGCGCCGCAGGTGGTTGACGAGGTCTTTGCCATCGTCCGCGAACTCAATCAGCGCGAGGGCACCACCTTCCTGCTGGCCGAGCAAAACACCGCGATGGCGCTGCGCTATGCCGATTACGGCTACATCCTGGAGAACGGTCGCGTGGTGCTGGACGGCAGCGCCAAGGACCTTGCCGCGAATGACGATGTACGCGAGTTCTACCTGGGCCTTGCCGACCGCGGTCAGAAGTCCTTCCGCGAGGTGCGCAGCTACCGTCGCCGCAAGCGCTGGCTGAGCTGATCCGGCCCCATTCCCATCTTGCTCGACCACGCCATGACCGCTTTGCCTGAAGACACACCGTACGACGCACTGGAAGTCCGCTCACCGGCGCAACGAGAGTCCGAGTTCTGGGAAGCACTCCGCCGCATGGCGGCCCACGCCAAGACTCATGCACCGGCCTGGGCCGAACGCCTGCGCGGCATCGACCCCCAGGATCTCACCGATCCTGAGGCCCTTGCACGCGTTCCGGTTTTGCGCAAGAGCGATCTGCTCGAACTGCAACGCGCCAGTCGCGCACGTGGCGAAGACGTGTTCGGCGGTCACGCCACGGTAGGCTGGACCGCTCGACGACCGCATCCCGCCACAGCAGCGCGCGTGTTCGGCTCCCCCGGGCCCATCTATGAGCCGCAATCTCATGGGCCCGACTATTGGCGCATGGCTCGGGCGCTGCACGCGGCAGGGTTGCGCCCCGGCGAACTGCTGCACAACAGTTTCTCCTATCACTTCACCCCGGCAGGAGCCATGCTCGAAGGTGGCGCACACCACCTCGGATGCGCAGTGTTCCCCGCAGGCGTGGGACAAACCGAACTGCAGGTACAAGCCCTGGCCGATCTGGGTGCTCACTGCTACGGAGGTACACCATCGTTCCTCGGCATACTCGTCGAGCGCGCTCAAGCCTTGGGCATCAACCTGCCCAATCTACGCAAAGCGCTGGTCTCGGGAGAGGCGCTCGGCAAAGACCTGCTGGCTCGCCTGGAAGCCCAGGGGATCGCAGCGCTGCAGTGCTATGCGTCGGCAGACATCGGTCTGATGGCCTATGAAAGCCGGTCACGCGACGGCCTGTTCGTCGACGAGTCGGTCCGCATCGACATTGTCGGGCCGGACGATCGACCCTTACCAGACGGCGAGATCGGCGAAGTCGTGGTCACTGTGCTCAATCCAGCCTATCCCCTGATGCGATTCGGCACAGGCGACCTATCGGCAATCATTCCACATTCGCGCCAGACGGCCTCGCCCTGCGGGCGCACTCAGGTACGCATCAAAGGCTGGCTGGGTCGTGCCGATCAGGCAACCAAGGTGCGAGGACTTTTCGTCCACCCTCAGCAGGTGCAGGACGTGCTTCACCGTCACCCTCAGCTTCGGCTCGCTCGGCTGGTCGTGTCTTACCGCAACGGTGAGGATCATATGGAACTGCTCTGTGCGGCCGACAACCCCACACCCGAACTAGCCTTGGCTGTGCAACAGACCGTGCGCGACCTGACCAAGCTCAGGGCAGAAGTGACCTGGCATCCGGCAGCATCGTGGCCGCAAGATGCCCGCACCATCAACGATCTGCGCCCG
>JAJTBQ010000084.1 GCA_021286835.1 Thiomonas sp. | reverse complement strand
GCCTGCGACCAAAGCACCGTGTAGCCGGGCTGGGCGAAGCGGCCCTGCAAGCGCACCGGCACGGTCACCCCGCGCAAGGCGGCGAGATCGGCGCCGCCTTGCCCCTGCAAAGAGCCCACCACGGTGGGGAGCAGGAGGTAGTCCATCTGCTGCCGGGGCAGATCGAACCAGCCTTCGCCGCCCACGCGCAGCAAGGGACTCTGCACCGACAGATCGCTGTTTTTCGCCACCCCGTTCTGCAGAACGAAGCTGGCGCCGAGCGAGCTGAAATCGGTCTGCTCGCCCGGGGTGGCGGCGAACTGCCCGTCCTTGCGTGCCGCCAGCAGCGCACGGGCATTGCGCAGCATCTGCGCCAGATTGAACCCCTTGACGGCGCCGTTGCGCACGTCGAGCCGCGCCTTGCCCGAGAGACTGGCCAGAAGCGCGGGCACGGTCTTGCCCTGCGCCGTCAGGTTCAAGGTCCAACTGGCCTTGCCCAGCAGAAAATCCTTGCCGCTCAGCGCCTGCAGCACCGGCTGCACGCTGACGTCGCGCGCGGTTTGCTGCAAGGTGTAGTGCTGCTGCGCCAGATCGACACGCAGGTCTGCATGGAGCGACCCGCCGAAGCCTTGGGCCGTCAACGATTGCAGCGCGAGGGTCTTGCGGTCGCTGTTGAGCTGGCCTTGGACCGCGCTCCACTGCATGCCCTTGAGCAGCAGGCTGCCGATCCTGAACTGGGCGTTCAGGCCCAAGGCCTGGAAGGCGGACAGGTCAAGGGTCGAGGGCGGCGCGGCGGGCTTGGACTGGGCGGCGGGCGGCGGCATCCAGTCGTCGAGGTTGATGCGGTCGGCATTGAGGTCGAGGCGCAGGGTGGCGGGCTGCGCCCATCCGCCGGAGAGCTTCATGGCGCTGCCGGCCAGCTGTCCCTGCAGCTGGAACTGCCCGGTCGCACCGGCCGCGCCGGCGCCGCCGCGGTATTGCGCCTGGCCCTGCAGCGCCAGCGTTTGCGGCTTGGCGCCGGGGGTCATCTGACCCGACAGCTTGATCGCCGCCAGATCGAGGCTGCGCTGCGTCAGGTCGAGCTGCACAGGCGACGCCAGGGTGAACCGCAGCGCGCCGGTCTGGCCGCTCGTGCCGCGCTGCACGTCGCACTGCGCCAGCGGAATGCGCAGCGCACGCCAGGGGCCCGAGCCTTGCTGGGTGGTGATCTGCACATGCAGCGGCTGCGCGGCGCCAAGATCGGCCCGGGCGTTGAAGGGCCCGATCTGCACCGTGTCGTCCTTCAGAGCCAGCGACGGCAGCTCGGCCTGCGCGCTCAGGGATTCGCCGCTGTCGGTGCGGCCCGTGGTCTTGACCCGCCATTGCTGCGCCGTCAGGGCCAGCGCCGGGCGGGTGACCACGCCCAGGCTGGCGGCTTCGAGCTGGGCCTGCATCGCCTTCAGCCCAGGCATATCGCCCTGCATCGACAGCGCCAGATCGGACAAGGTCAGGCTGTGCTGGTCTGGTTCGACCTGCAGCTTGCCGCGCAGGGCCACGCGCGTCGCCACCGCGGGCTGGACGAAGCGCGCCGTGCCTCCCAGATGGAAGGCACCGGCGCGACCGCCCTCCAGCCCGGCAAGCCCGAGATCGAGCGCATCGATCTGCCCGTGGATCTGGGCCTTGTCATCGTCATAGGTGATCACGCCCTGCTCCACCTGCAGGCGGTGCACCGAAAGGTCGAGCGGGCTGGGCGACGCATCGGATTCGGGTTTGCTGTCGGGCAGCAGATCGGCGAAGTTGAAGCGCCCTTGCGCATCGCGGGCGACATGGATCTGCGGCTTGATCATGACGACCCGGTCGACCACCAGCTTGCGTCGCAGCAGCGCCAGCAGATCCAGATGCAGGCGCAGATCGTCCGCGCGGACGAACACGGCCGACGAATCGCGCTCACTGAGGCTGAAAGGCCCGGTGCGCAGCGTCAGCGGCGGGAACAGCTTGAGCTCGATCGTGCCCGGCAGGGCCAGGGTGCGGTGCTCGCGCTCCTTCACCACCTGGATCAGCGTGGCCTTGTACTGGTTCGGATCGAAGGTCAGCAGCAAAATGCTCAAGCCGCCCACCAGCAGAATGACCGCCGCCAGCAAGGCCGCCACCGTGCCCTTGAGCAAGCGGGCGGCCCAGCGCTTGCGCGGCACCGGCGCGCCGGGCTGCGGGGCGGCGACCTCAGCCATGATCGGGGCCTGCACCGCGGAACGGGTCCGCCGGGGGCACAATGCGGGTTTTATCGGTCAACATGGCCGCTGATTCTATTGATCCGGTACGTTGACGTTTGAGACTGCGCCTCCCCACCCCGGCCCTCCACGCCCGTGGGGAGGGGGCAGAACGGCTCCTCCCATGTCCTCTTCATTCCACCTTCTGATCTGCGGCGGCGGCATCGTCGGCAAGGCCTGCGCCCTGGCCCTGGCCCGCTCCGGGCTGGACGTCACCCTGCTGGGCGCGTGCCCGGCGCCCTCCCTGCCCGCGCAGGACTACGCGCAGCGGATTTACGCGATCAACGCCGCGTCCCGGCAATGGCTCGATGCGCTGCGGGTCTGGCCGCAGGTGCCGCAGGATCGCATCGAGCCGATCCGGGCCATGCACATCCGCGCCGACGGCGCGCAACTGGTCTTCGACACCCGCGACACGCAAGGCGAGGCCTTGGCGTGGACGGCCGAGTCCGACGCCATCGAGGCCGCGCTCGACCTGGCGCTGCGCTTCGAACGCCAGGTCGTCATCGACCCGGCCCAGGCCAGTCAGATCAGCCGCCTGCCGGACGCCTCGGGCTGGCAGGTGAAGACCCGCGACGACCGCACCCTGCACGCCGATCTGCTGATCGGCGCCGACGGCGAACACAGCCTGGTGCGCCGGGTCTCGGGCATCGCGATGGACACGCACGACTACATGCAGCGCGGCATCGTCGCCCATTTCCATTGCGCCGCGCCGCATGAAGGCATCGCCTTCCAGACCTTCGCCGACGGCGGCGTGCTGGCGCTGCTGCCGCTGGCTTCGCTCCACGGTCGGCATCAGGTCTCGCTCGTCTGGTCGGCCCCCGAGGCCCTGGCCATCGAACTGCTCGCGCTGCCGCCCGAGGCGCTGGCGCAGCGTGTCGAAGCCCATCTGCCGGCGCTGGGGGCGCGGCATCTCGGCCCGCTGCGGCCCACCGGCGCCGCGGCGGCCTGGCGCTTGCAGCGGCAGCTCGCGCGCCGTACCGCGGGCGAGGGGCTGGTGCTCATCGGCGATGCCGCGCACCGGGTGCATCCGCTGGCTGGCCAGGGACTGAACCTCGGCCTGCAGGATGTGCAGGTGCTTGCCCACGTTCTGCAGCAGCGCGCCGCGGGTCAGGCTCCGGCCGATGCGCGACTGCTGCGGCGCTATGCCCGCGCCCGCGCGGAACAGGTGCTGGCGCTGGCCGCCACCACCGATGCGCTCGCCCGGCTGTATGGCGGCCATAGCCGGGTGCCCGCGCCGCTGCGTGCCCTGGGCCTGCACGCGACCAATGCCCTGCCACCCGTCCGGCAGTTGCTCACCCGGTATGCTTCGGGCCTTCCCTATCTAGTGTCCTGAGTAGAAGATTCGATGAACCAATCAACCGACGATCAACGCCATGCTGCGTTGCAAATCCTCGCCATAGCTTTGGCTATGGCTGTGGTTTGCGCCTTGCCTGGCGCCGATCTCGGCCGATTTGATCCTCAACGAACCTCCAACTCAGGACACTCGCCTAACGCGCAGGCTTGCGCCGCGCCGCTTTCATGAACTCATTGCTCTCTCGCTCCGTCATGCGCGTTCTGCGCGGGGCCGCGCTGTCCGCGGTCTTCCTGTCTCTGCCCGTCATGGCGCAGACCGTGGCCGAAACCCGCGCCGCGCTGGAGAAGGCCATGCCCGGCCTGCCCGCCAGCGCCAAGATCATCAAGACGCCCTACGCCGGGCTGTACGAAGTGGACATCGGCACCAAGATTTTCTACACCGACGCCAAGGCCACCTTTCTGTTCGCGGGCGAGATCTTCGACACCAAGACCCAGACCAACGTAACCAAGGCCCGCATCGACGAGCTGCGCCGGGTGAACTGGAAGGATCTGCCTTTCAAGGATTCCTTCAAGCTGGTGTTCGGCAACGGCAAGCGCCAGATCGCGATCTTTGAAGATCCGTACTGCCCTTACTGCCACCAGATGGAAGCGACGCTGGAGAAGATGAGCAATGTCACGCTGCATGTGTTCGTCGTGCCCATCATCCGCCGCGAATCGTTGCCGCAGGCGCGCGACATCTGGTGCGCGCCCAACCGCAGCAAGGCCTGGCTCGATTGGATGAACAACCAGGTGCAACCGCCCAAGGCCGCGGCCAACTGCGTCGATCCGCTCAAGGCCAATGTCGAGCTGGCGAACAAGCTGGGCATTTCCTCCACCCCCACGATGTTCTTCACCGACGGCAGCCGCATGGAAGGCGCGGTGCCGCAGGAAGAAGTCGAGAAGAAGCTGGCGTCGATCAAGTAAAGACGACGCGCCACAGCAGATAGACCGCCATCCCGCCGGCGATGGCGGCGAGCAGCTTGCGGGTGCCCAGCGCCAGGGCGGCGCTGGCCATCGCACCGGCCAGCCAGTGGTTGCGCCAGCTCAAGTCCCAGTGCCGGCCGTCGGGCAGCAACACCATGGGCACGACGATGGCGGTGAGCACCGCCACCGGCACATGGCGCAGCGCCTGCTGCACCCGCGGCGGAAAGCGCAGCCGTCCGCCCAGGCCGAACAGGGTGTAGCGGATGGCGAAAGTCACCGCCGCCATGCCGGCGATCACGGCCCACAGGCTCCAGTTCATCGCGCCTCTCCCTCTAGGGCCGGAGCGCGACGGCCATCCATCCACACCCCGACCGCCACCCCCGCGAAGGCGGCGAGCATCAGGCCGAGCTTGTACGGCAGATCGCGCGCCGCCAGCGCCACCGCCGCCGCGGTGAGCGCCACGGCCATGCTCGGGTGCTCGCGCAGCAGCGGCACGACGATGCCCACGAAGGTCGCCACGAGCGCGAACTCCAGCCCGAGGTGCGTCAAGGCCGGACTGGCCGTCCCCAGCCAGGCTCCCAGCGCGGTCCAGCCCAGCCAGTTGAGGTACATGGCCGCGCCCGACCCCGCCGTGTACCAGTGCTTGAACGGCGCGCCATCGTCTTCCCCATAGCGGTGATACACCGTGGCATAGGTTTCGTCGGTGAGCCAGAACGCCAGCAAGGCCCGCCAGCGTTGCGGCAGCCGTGCCATCTGCGGCTGCAGGCTGGCGGCGTACAGCAGGTGGCGCAGGTTGACGACCAGGGTGGTGAACACCACGACCAGCGCGCTCGCGCCGGTGCCCAGCAGGCTCAGGGCGATGAACTGCGCCGACCCGGCGAACACCAGCGCCGACATGGCCAGCGCCCCGGCCATGCCCAGTGGGCTGGCCGACGCCAGCGCGCCGAAAATCAGGCCGAAGGGCGCCGCGCCCAGCAGCAGCGGCAGGGTGTCACGCGCGCCGTGGCGCAGTTCGGTCGCCCGGCTCGCGGCCTGGCGATCCGGGCAAGATGGCATTGCACTCATGCGAGCAGATTACCCGCATGGCAGCGCCTCGTCTTGAACGTTCTTGCGCGGGGCGTAGCCGCTTGGCGTGACCCCGAAGGCGCGTTTGAACAGCCGGTGCAGATGCGACTGGTCGGCAAAGCCCAGCGTCGCCGCCACCTCGGCCGGGGCCATCCCGCCGTGCAACAGGCGCTTGGCCTGCGCCAGCCGCCATTGGTTGCGCCAGGCATGGGGCGGCAGCCCGACGGTCCGCGAGAACACGCGATTGAGGTGCCAGGGGCTCAGGCCCACTTCGCGCGCCAGGTCGTCGAGCGTCAGCGCCGCGTCGGCGTCGGCACGCAGCAGCTCCTGCACCGTCCGCACCGCGGCATCCTCGCGCCCCGTCGCGGGCTCGCCCACGCCGGCGTGGCGCAGCAGCGGCGTCATGGCCTCGCGCCAGGCGCAGCCGCGCTGCAAGGGGTCGCCAGAGGCGATCAGCTCCGCATGCAGGCGTTGCAGAGCCGCGAACAGCGCGGCATCGTCGAACACCACCCGATCGAACACCGGCAGGCGCGCCCCGCCGTCGCGCAGTTCGGCCATGAGTTCGCCCAGCAATTCGGGCTGCGGATAGAACACCCGGTAGCTCCAACCCGCGTCGCAGCCCCGCTGGCCGTCATGCACTTCGCCTGGCGGCACCACGGCCACGGTGCCGGCCGGTGCGTCATAGCTGCTCCTGCCGCAGCGAAAGTGCTCCACACCGTTTTCGATCACCGCGATGGCGAAGGTGTCGTGCACATGAGGCGTGTAGACATGCGACCAGAACCGCGCCGTCAGCAGCTCCATCCCCCCGAAATCAGCGGCGATGTGCATGCGGGCCGATTCGGCCCGCGGGGTGGCGGCGCGAGAGGACATGCGCGGATTGTCCCCCAGAGCCCGTGGACTTGCCGGGCGGCGTCCGACAGCGGCGTGCGACGGGTCGACCCTGCTGCGCGTCAAAGCATGAGGCGATGATTCGCGCTCAAGACGCCGGTTTGAGTGCCGTGTAGCCGTCGTTCAGGGTGTGCAGGAAGGCGATGATGTCGCGCATGTCCTGCGCCGTCATTGCGGGCTGTTCGCCCGGCTTGCGGTCGAGCGGCGGATCGGTCACATCCGCATTGGCGCGATATTGCGGCGGCAGATCGTCGTACTTCTGCACCTTGCCGTCCACGGTGGGATAGATCTTGCCGGGCTGCACATCGCGGAAGTTGTAGAAGTTCAGCACCTGCCGGAGCGAGTCGTAGACGCCGTTGTGGAAGTACACCGGCCGCTGCGCCACGTTGCGCAAGGTGGGGGTGAGGAACATGCCGCAATAAGCGGTCTGGTCCTTCATGTCGGTGCGGAAGGGGCCGCACAGCCCAAGATCGACATAGTGCGGATTCTGGTTCGCCGGGATGTGCGGATTGCGCGGCACGCCCAGCGCCTCGTACTGCGTGTCGGTGAACAGAGGCGGCAGATGGTCCCGGGTCGGCTGGTCGAGATGGCAGGCGGCGCAGTCGGCCTTGTGCACGTCGTTGAAAGCCAGGTAGCCGCGCATTTCACGCGGCGTCAACCGTGCCCTGCCCTGCAGCCAGGCGTCGTATTTGCTGGTGAAGGCGTGAAAGCTCGGGGCTTCGATCTGATAGCGGGCGATGGCGAACAAGGCTTCGGCCACCGCCTGCTTCGGGTCACCGAACACATTGGGGCCGAACAACTGGAGGAATTGCGGCGCGTAGGCCTGATGCTGCAGGATCGCGGCGACGCGCTGCGGCGTGCCCGCGTCCATCTCCACCGGATTGAACAAGGGACCGTCGGCCTGCTGCTGCAGGGTGTTGACCCGGCCGTCCCAGAACAGGCCGCCCGTGGGCACGAGGTTCTGCGCGGCCTGGGCCGTGCTTTGCGCGGTCTTGGTGGCCCGCTGACTGTCCTGCCCCAGAGCCACGAGCTGCTGCAGGGTGATGGTTTCGTTCTCCTCGTTGTCCGGGCCGATGGAGAAGGGCTGCTGGCGGTAGAGATAGGCCAGCGACGGCGGCGGGCGGAAGCCGGGTGAGGTCATATTCGGCCCACCCAACATCACCGGCCCGCTGCCCGGCGGGGGGTTGTACCCATTCGCCGGGTCATGGCAGGACGCGCAGGACTGCTTGCCCGAGGCCGACAGCGCCGGGTCGAAGAACAACTGCCGCCCCAGTTGCGCCACGGCCGAGAGGGGCTGTTGCGGCGGCAGCACCAGCTGCACCG
>JAJTBQ010000083.1 GCA_021286835.1 Thiomonas sp. | reverse complement strand
GCGATCTTCCACACTTTCATCGGCAGGGTCTGTCGGCCGCCGCTCCAGAAGCCCGCGCCGTAGCCCGTCAGCACCATGAACTCCATCGCCTGGAGCGCCAGCCGGTGCTGGGTCGACCCTTGTGCCAGACCCAGCAGATGAAGAAGCCCGATTGAGGCGGCTGCGGTCACGAGGGAGATGCCCAGAAGCATGAGCCCTTCATAGATCAGACAGGCCAGACGGCGACGCAGTGGCGGAGCCTTCACGACAGCGCGGTCTCCAGACCCGATCGCCACACCTTGCGCACCTTGTTCGTCCGTCCCGGCTCAGCGCGCAGGGCAGCGCAGTACATCGGCGCAAGGCACGGGCGAAGAGGCGCGCGCGGCGGGCGAGGAGGCCGTTGAGGACGGTTTGTGCGGTGGCTTGTGGGCAGCTGCGCCGTGCTTTTCCTGAAGGTATTTGCCGACCTGCCCCGGGTGAGCCTTTGGGTGGCGGGCCTCTTCTTTGAGCCTTTCACGCTCGGCTTGCGGAAGTTTCTGGTATGCCTCCCAGGCTTCACGTCGGCTCTGCAGCGGTGCCTTGCCGGTGGAGAGAAAGTTCTGCCGTGCCAGTCGCCGTTTCTCGGGGCTGAGGTGCGCCCATTCATTCATGCGGCGCTGAAGCGTCTGCTGCTGCTCGGCGCTCATGGCGGGGTAGCGTGCGGCGATATCCAGCCATTTCCGTTTCCGGTCATGGTCGAATTCGGCCCACTCTGACTGAAGGGGGGCCAGAATGTGCTGTTGAGCCGGGCTGAGGTGTTTCCAGTCGGGCGCGGCCGTTTCTGCGGCCAGGGTGACCGTAGAGAAGGCGAACAGCGTCATCCCCAGGCACAGCAGCAGGGTGACGAACAACAAAGGCCATTTCTCCATCGGGTGTGGAGCGGTGGAGCGCAGGATCATCAGCGCTCCAGCTTGAGATACCGGGCAAATCCGGGGTCGGCGTAGGCCGTCGGCGGCAGATCGCCGAGCAGCAGCGCCGTGTCGATATCGGCGGTGGCGCGCACGAAGCGTTCTTGCTGGTAATCCTGCAGAACCAACAGCCCGGCGACCAGCAGAACCAAAGGCAGAACCGCGCTGACGCGAAACAGCCAGGACTTCCAATGCGACGGTCCGGTCAGCGTCAGGCTATGTCCTTGCGCGATCACGGCTGTTGCAGGAGCCCTCTTGACCTGGGCGATCGCCATCAGGCGCAGGGCCTTGAGGCGCTCGGACTGTTCGGGAGTGATCTGTTGTGCGGCCCCGTGCAGCCGGGCGGCGAATTGCTGCGCAAGGCGGGCTTCCACTTTGGGGCGCAGCGGATCAGTTGCGTCGTTCTTCATGAGTGGCCTTGAGCTTTCAGGACGCGTGCCAGGGCGTGGACGGCGCGCGAACAATGCGTTTTGACGCTGCCTTCCGAGCAGCCCATGGCCTGCGCGGTTTCAGCAACGTCGAGTTCCTCCCAATAACGTAGCAAAAACGCTTCCCGTTGACGTGCGGGCAAACGCGAAATTTCCGCCTCGAGATGTGTAAGGATTTGCATCCGTTGAACCTGGGTCTCGGCGCTCTCGAGGTGTTCGCTGAGCGTTTCGAGTTCCAGCGTTTCGAGCAGGTCGAATTCGCCCTCGCTGTCGGACGATTCGAAATCCGAGAGATTGCTGAAAAGCGCGGTGCGCACCTTGCGCTTGCGATGCCAGTCGAGAATCGCATTCGTCAGAATGCGCTGGAACAGCAGGGGCAACTCCTCGCGCGGCTTGTCCGCGTATTTGGTGGCCAGACTGATCATCGCATCCTGCACCAGATCCATCGCCGCATCATCATCGCGGGTCGAGAACGCGGCGCGCAGAAAGGCGCGCTTGTCGACGCTGGCAAGGAATTCGTTGAGTTCTCGTTCGGTGGCCATCGAATCGGACCCTGGACGGCCCGTGGGATGTGAGGCAACCGAGGATTATGCAATGGTGCGCGGGCGCACCGAAGTGGCGCGTAGGGCACGCCTGCGTGCATCTTGTGGGGGCGCGGTCGAATGCCCTGAACTTGGAGAACGGTGCTGCGCTGCACTACACTGCGCAGTTCCGTTCGGTCTGAACCTCCGTGCCGCACCGAGGAGCCTGCAAAGCCAGAGGCTTGCGCAGCTCGCGGCACCCACAACGTTCCAGATCGTACGTGTATCCCAAAGGCCGGCCACAAGCGGGTGCAGAGGGAGACCTGAAGTCTTTCGTTAGAGAAATTCACAAGGTGAACTCATGGACATGAATCGCACAGAACACAAGTCGGCCGCAACGGCCGCATCGAAGTCCGGCGCACCGGCGGCGCAGGACCTCACCGGGGCCGAAATCCTGGTGCGATGCCTTCAGGAAGAAGGCGTCGAATTCATGTGGGGCTACCCCGGTGGGGCCGTGCTCTACATCTACGACGAGCTCTACAAGCAAACCACGATCCAGCATGTGCTGGTACGGCAGGAATCGGCCGCGGTGCACGCTGCAGACGCCTACGCGCGTGCGACGGGCGAGGTCGGCGTGGCCCTGGTGACCTCGGGTCCTGGGGCAACCAATGCCATCACGGGCATCGCCACCGCCTATATGGACTCCATCCCCATGGTGATCATCACGGGGCAGGTTCCGACGACGGCCATCGGGCTGGACGCGTTCCAGGAGTGCGACACCGTGGGGATCACCCGCCCGGTCGTCAAACACAATTTCCTGGTCAAGGACGTGCGCGATCTGGCGGCCACGATGAAAAAGGCGTTTCACATCGCCCGTTCGGGCCGGCCGGGCCCGGTGGTGGTCGATGTGCCCAAGGACGTGTCGCGCCATACCGCACCGTTCGAGTATCCGAAATCGGTGGAGATGCGTTCCTACAACCCGGTGCGCAAAGGCCACGGCGGTCAGATTCGCAAAGCGGTGCAACTGCTGCTCTCGGCCAAGCGGCCCTACATCTACACGGGCGGCGGTGTGGTGCTGGCCAATGCATCTCCCGAGTTGCGCAAACTGGCCGATCTGCTGAAGTACCCCTGCACCAACACGCTGATGGGCCTGGGCGCGATTCCGGGAGAGGATCCGAAATTCCTCGGCATGCCCGGCATGCATGGCACTTTCGAGGCGAACATGGCCATGCAGCATTGCGATGTGTTGCTCGCGGTGGGCGTGCGGTTCGACGATCGGGTGATCGGCAATCCCGGACACTTCGCCCAGAATCAGCGCAAGATCGTGCACATCGACATCGATCCCTCCTCCATCTCGAAGCGAGTGAAGGTGGATGTGCCCATCGTGGGCGACGTCGGCGAAGTGCTGCAGGAACTCATCGACCAACTCGAACAGTCTTTCAAGGCCGGCCACAAGAACGACGGTGGCGCGCTGGCGGCCTGGTGGGCTCAGATCGAGGAATGGCGCAAGCGCGACTGCCTCGCGTACGACCATTCCATCGAGGTCATCAAGCCGCAGGCCGTGATCGACACGCTCTACGAGTTGACCAAGGATCGCGAGACCTATATCTGCTCCGACGTCGGACAGCATCAGATGTGGGCCGCTCAGCTCTACAAGTTTCCCGAACCGCGGCGCTGGATCAATTCGGGCGGTTTGGGCACCATGGGCGTGGGCCTGCCCTATGCCATGGGCATCAAGCTGGCCAAGCCCGAGGCCGAGGCTGTCTGTGTCACGGGCGACGGGTCCATCCAGATGAACATTCAGGAACTCGCCACCTGTCTGCAGTACGGCACGGCGGTGAAGGTCATTCTGCTCAACAACCGCTACCTCGGCATGGTGCGGCAGTGGCAGGAGATCGAGTACGAGGGCCGCTACTCTCATTCCTACATGGACTCGCTGCCTGACTTCGTCAAGCTCGCCGAAGCCTATGGCCATGTGGGTATCAAGGTGGACAAGCCCGAAGACCTGCGCCCGGCGATGGAGAGGGCTTTTGCGATGAAGGACCGCACGGTCTTTCTCGACATCTCGGTGGACCCCACGGAGAACGTCTGGCCCATGGTGCAGGCGGGCCGCGGGATCACCGACATGCTGCTCGGTTCGGAGGATCTCTGAACCGCTGAACCGCGCCAGGCCATGGCGGTGGCCGGAAGCAGCGCCTCACCGGGCGCAGCGATCCGCCCCACGCCATGTCGGCGCTTTCGACAACCGCGTGCCCAGGTGCACGCTTCATCATCAATCTCGCAGAAGCCAGGCGACGCTTACCGGCGCCGCACGAAGCCTGCGTAGAGGAGTGAATTCATGAAACACATCATTGCGGTTCTGCTGGAAAACGAGGCGGGCGCCTTGTCGCGTGTCGTGGGCTTGTTTTCCGCGCGCGGGTACAACATCGAGTCCCTGGTCGTGGCGCCCACGGAAGATGCTTCCCTGTCACGCATGACCATCGTCACCAGCGGTTCGGAAGAAGTCATCGAGCAGATCACGAAGCACCTCAACCGACTCATCGAAGTGGTCAAGGTCGTCGATCTCACCGAGGCTTCCTTCATCGAGCGGGAGCTCATGTTGATCAAGCTGCGGGCCGTGGGTAAGGAGCGCGAAGAGATCAAGCGCATGTCCGACATTTTCCGCGGCCACATCATCGACGTGACCGACAAGTCCTACACCATCGAACTGACCGGCGATGCCGCGAAGCTCGACGCTTTCATCCAGGCGGTCGATCCCACGGCCATTCTGGAAACCGTGCGAACCGGCAGCTGCGGAATTGGCCGCGCCGAGCGTATCCTGCGCGCCTGATCTCAGGTCGACGCATCTCTCTTTTTTGTTTTCCCTTTGCGGCGAGGAATGTCCCGCCAAGCGCAGAACCTCTACTTCAGGAGCCAACATGAACGTGTATTACGACAAAGACGCTGATCTCTCTCTTATCAAAGGCAAGAAAGTCACCATCGTGGGCTATGGCTCGCAGGGCCATGCGCATGCGCAGAATCTGAATGACAGCGGCGTGAAAGTCACCGTCGGACTGCGCAAGAACGGCGCTTCCTGGGACAAGGCCAAGAAGGCCGGCCTGAAGGTCGCCGAGGTCGAAAAGGCGGTCGAAGGCGCCGATGTGGTGATGATGCTCATGCCCGACGAGAACATTGCCGAGGTCTATCGCAATGCGGTCGAGCCGAACATGAAAAAGGGCGCCGCGCTGGCCTTTGCTCACGGCTTCAACGTGCATTACGGTCAGGTGCAGCCGCGTGCCGATCTCGACGTCATCATGATCGCCCCGAAGGCGCCTGGCCATACCGTGCGCAACACCTACACCCAGGGCGGCGGCGTGCCGCACCTGATCGCCGTGCATGCCGACAAGTCAGGCAAGGCGCGCGATCTGGCCCTTTCCTATGCGGTGGCCAACGGTGGCGGCAAGGCCGGCATCATCGAGACCAACTTCCGTGAAGAAACGGAAACCGATCTGTTCGGTGAGCAGGCCGTGCTGTGCGGCGGTACGGTCGAACTGATCAAGGCGGGCTTCGAGACCCTGGTCGAGGCAGGCTACGCGCCCGAGATGGCCTACTTCGAGTGCCTGCACGAACTCAAGCTCATCGTGGACCTGATCTACGAGGGCGGCATTGCCAACATGAACTACTCGATCTCCAACAACGCGGAGTACGGCGAGTACGTCACCGGGCCGAAGGTGGTGACCGAGGACACCAAGAACGCCATGCGTCAGTGCCTCAAGGATATTCAGACGGGTGAATACGCCAAGAGCTTCATTCTCGAAAACCGCGCCGGTGCGCCCACCTTGCTCTCCCGCCGTCGTCTGACCTCGGATCACCAGATCGAACAGGTCGGCGAGAAACTGCGTGCGATGATGCCGTGGATCAAGGCCAACAAGCTGGTGGACAAGTCCAGGAACTGATCCTCAAGCACTCTGACTGCAACAACACCCGGCCGATGCCGGGTGTTGTGCTTCATGCCGGGACTTCCGGCGACTAAACTTCGCCCATGACTTATCCCCATCCCATTCTGGCCCGCGAAGGCTGGCCTTTCATCGCAGCCAGCGTGCTGCTGTCCGTCATCGTTTGGGCGCTTGCCGGTTTCTGGTGGTCGCTGCCGCTCTGGTTGTTGACGATTTTCGTGGTGCAGTTCTTTCGCGATCCGGCGCGTCCCATTCCGCGCGAGCCTCTGGCGGTTCTGAGCCCGGCTGATGGCCGCATCGTGGCCATCACGCGTGCATTCGATCCTTATGCGCAGCGCGATGCACTGAAGATCAGTGTGTTCATGAATGTGTTCAACGTTCACTCCAACCGATCGCCGGTGGATGGCCATCTGCGCGATGTTCAGTATTTTCCGGGCAAGTTTCTGAACGCCGATCTGGACAAAGCCTCCGAGCAGAATGAACGCAATGCGCTGGTGATCGATTGCGAGGGCCGCGTCGTGACCGCGGTGCAGGTCGCCGGATTGATTGCGCGGCGCATCCTGTGCTACGTAAAGCCCGGAGAAACGCTTCGGCGTGGGCAGCGCTTTGGTTTTATCCGTTTTGGCTCTCGTGTCGATGTGTATCTTCCGCTGGACGCGCAATCCCGCGTCTCGATCGGAGACAAGGTCTACGCGAGCAGTACGGTGTTGGCTGATTTTGCCGCCTGACGAGTTTGCAGGAATGTGGTCTTTCACCAGCGAGGTCGAGCATGTCGCGTAATGTGGCCAAATTTCCCCAACAGGTGAGTCTTTCAGAGCAGGCCGACGCGGACCCTGAGGTCAATCGGCCTTACATGTCTGAAGCGCCTCATCAAACCCCTGAGCCCGATGACGATCCGGCCCATCGTCGCCGTCGCGGCATCTACCTCTTGCCCAACTCCTTCACCGCAGCCGCATTGTTCTGCGGCTTCTACGCCATCGTGATGGCGATGAGTGGCCGGTACGATGCTGCTGCCACGGCGATTTTCGCCGCTATGGTGCTCGACAGCCTCGACGGCCGGGTGGCACGCATGACCAACACGCAAAGCGAGTTTGGCGCCCAGTTCGATTCGTTGGCCGACATGGTGTCCTTCGGCGCGGCGCCTGCGCTCATTGTTTATGAATGGTCTCTACGTGGCCTGGGCAAACTGGGCTGGTTGGCGGCCTTCGTTTATTGCGCCGGGGCAGCGTTGCGCCTTGCTCGGTTCAATACCAATTTGGCGGTGATCGACAAGCGCTACTTCCAGGGGCTGCCCAGCCCGGCCGCGGCGGCTCTGGTGGCAGGCTTCCTGTGGATCATGACCGATGCGGGTGTGCAGGGCGCGCACGTAGCGTGGTTCAGCTTCGTCATCACCTTGTTTGCCGGGCTCACCATGGTGACCAATGTTCCTTTCTACAGCTTCAAGGACCTCAGCCTTCGGCGCAGCGTGCCTTTCATCAGCATTTTCCTGATCGTGCTGTTGATTGGCTTGATCGCGTATCAGCCGCCGTTGGTGCTGTTTGGCTTGTTTGTGCTCTACGGGCTGTCTGGTTATGGGCTTTACGTGTGGCATCGCCTCAAGGGACGCCCCGTTAGCGTGATTGCCACGTCGGTGGACGAGCCCGACGAACGCGGGCTGCATTGATCAATCTTTTGACGTGCTATTGACAACCATGGCGAGCACTGCAATAATTACTGTTTTCCGCGGGAATAGCTCAGTTGGTAGAGCGCAACCTTGCCAAGGTTGAGGTCGCGAGTTCGAGCCTCGTTTCCCGCTCCAAATTCTCAGCAAAAAAGGGAAGCCATGCTTCCCTTTTTTGTGTCCGGTGCGGCGCTTCATCAAACAGGTTTGACATCTGAGTCATCTGCTTTGAGCGACAGTGCAGTGTCCGGCGGTTTTGCGTAGGATCTCACCCTTGACGCCAAAGCCAAGTCACCCGGCGGGGTGGCAGAGTGGTTATGCAGCGGCCTGCAAAGCCGTCTATGCCGGTTCGATTCCGACCCCCGCCTCCAACTCCCAT
>JAJTBQ010000082.1 GCA_021286835.1 Thiomonas sp. | reverse complement strand
GCGTCCGCTGTGAGAAAGAAGGCAGGCGCAGGCTGGGCGCACCCCATGCGATAGATCTGCAACACCTGGGTTCCGTCCATGTCGCCCAGGTTGTAGTCGAGCAGCAGCAAGTCGAAGCGCTCGCTATGCGACAGAGTCGCCAGGGCACTGGCTCCGCTCGATGCGGTGACGACCGAATGGCCTTCTTGTTGCAGCAACTCTTTCAGCAGGAACAGATTGGTGGCGTTATCGTCCGCGAGCAGAATGCGTCTGCCTGTGGCGACGGGCGCAGACTCGATGGCCTGCGGGGCGGGCGGCGCGGCAGAGGGCGTGAACGCGGGGGCGCTGCTAGCCTTTTCAAGGTGGAGATCGAACCAGAAGTGGCTTCCACTCCCCGGTGTGCTCGCCACGCGGAGCGTTCCGCCCATCAGTCGGACAGCCTCTTGGCTGATGGCCAGACCCAGTCCCGTTCCTTCGGAGGCATGGCGTTTTGCGTCCTCGGCCTGGACGAAGGGACTGAAAATCTTCGCCTGATCCGCGGCAGAAATCCCGATCCCCGTATCGTGCACGCCGAACCGTATGACGTACTCGGCCTGCGTTTCCGACAGAAGAATGAGACTCAGGCTGACGCTGCCCAACTCGGTGAACTTGACGGCATTGCCCGCCAGATTGATCAGCACGCGCGACAGCCAACGCTCGTCGACCATGACTCGGGAGGCAAGCCGCGGATCGATACTGGTCTGAAACAGCAGCCCCTTGGCCTGGGCCCGGGTTCCGATCGAGGCCCGGACGATCTCCAGCATGCCCTCCAGCGCTTGAGGCGCGGGGGAAAGCACCATCTTGCCCGAGGTCAGCTTGCTCTGGTCGAGCAGGTCGTTGATGTCGGCGAGAAGGTGTTCGCTGAGATCGAGAATGGTCTTGGACAATCCTGCGCTGCGTACCGACGGGGCTTCGACACGCAGCAGCTCGGCCGCGTGGGTGATCCCGCCCAGCGGCGTGCGGAGTTCGTGACTGACCCGCGCCAGCAGTTCACTTTTGGCCCGGCTCTCCTGTTCGGCGAATTCGATGGCGGCCTTGAACTGCCGTGTCAACTCGCCCGCATACCAGGGGACGATCACGACGGCCAAAATGGCCGAGCCCCAGCCGATCATGTGTGAAGCCCAGTAGGGGGACAGCACGGGCACCAGGCAGGCGAACAGGAACGAAGCCCCCTGCGACACGCGCAACACCCGGCGACTCCCGGTGCGCATCCCGTAGCCGATGGTCGAGAAATTGAACAAGGGCGTGAACAGAATGCCGAAGGGACCCGTCACCATGATCCAGCCGAACACCCAGGCGGCGTCGAGGATGGCCGTCGTGAAGAGCAGACGTTCGGACATCTGCGTGGTTTTGCGCTGAATGCGGTAAATGATCAGGGCATAAGCGACATGCAGCGTCGCCACGCCGACCTGCGGCGCCGTCAGCCAGCCAAAGATCGCCCCAAGGGTGCAGATTGTCAGGACGAGTGCGACCACCATCCAGAGTCGAAGTTGCGCCTGGCTCTGGAGGGCCTTGCCGAAATCGAACGTGAAAGCGGTCTTCACTGTGCGTACTGCGGTTCTGGGATCCGCGGGTGTGTTTGAACAGACATCATGCGATACGGCGTAGATCTCGCCGAACTCCGTCTCGGTCCTCGCCGACGCGCGTCGTGGCAGGCGGTCGCACCGGGGCGGATGTGGGTGGGAAGATCGTAAGGACGCGCGCCATGCCATGGCGGCGGGTTTTCGCTTTGAAAGTCCGTTTATGAGAAAAAGTTCGCATTTCCTGCAAGTTTCGAACAGGCCTCCGTTATCCTTGATGCGTCGCAGCAGCCAGACGCAGGCCGGAGGGTTTGGTGGGGACGATTCGTGTCGCCGTTGCCCAGAAACTGATCTGACGGCGTCAAGCTGTTTCGTTCGCGACGCTCAGCTTCCGGCTGTCTGTCACGGTGAGACGGTGTTTTGAAATTGAACCGTCGCCGGGTGGACGGCTGGCTGTTTTTCCCGCTTTGCAGACAAGATTCGGAGCCCCAATGCGTTTGAATACTTCTGTCGTCTCACTTCCCCTGCGCAGGATGCAGCGTGCCACGGACAGCGCGGGCCCGATGCCCGTACGCAGTCTTGGTCGAGTCGATCTGGAGTTCGATGCGTCGCAGAGCAGCATGTGGATCACGATGCGAGCGCGCGAACATCGCCCCCTGAATTTCTCTCGCGAACTGCTGGACGCTTTCGAGCAGGCGTTCTCGACCTACGAGAGCAATGGTGGGGTCTGGCAGGATGACGATCTCGAAGGAATGCCGATTCACTACGCCGTGCTGCGATCGGACCATCCGACGTATTTCAACGTCGGCGGTGATCTCGGCTATTTCCAGTCGTGTATCGAGCGAGGCGATTTCGCGGCCCTGCGCGCCTATTCCATGCGTTGTCTGGACATGACGTACCGCTGGTTCGGCGCCGTGACCCAGCGTGCCACCACCGTTGCTCTGGTCCAGGGGCGTGCCTTGGGAGGCGGGTTCGAGACGGCGCTGGCTTCCGACTATGTGATTGCCGAGGAGAAGGCCGAATTCGGTCTGCCGGAAGTGCTGTTCGGGCTTTTTCCCTGCACCGGCGCGATGAGTCTGTTGACCCGGCGCATCGGGCTGTCGGCGGCGGAGAAAATGATGCAGAGCGGGCAGGTGTATTCAGCAGCTGCGCTGCACGAGATGGGCGTGATCGACCATGTCTGCCCAAGCGGCGAGGGCGAGCGGTTCACGCGCGACTTCATCGCCTCGCATGCCAAGGTCCGCCCGGCCCGCCACGCTTTGCAACGCGCCAAACGTCGCATGATGCCTCTGGATCGCGAAGAGATGACCGCGGTGGTGGAAGACTGGGTCGATGTGGCGCGGCAACTGCAGCCCGAAAATCTTCGTGTGCTCGATACCCTGATCCGCATGCAGGGCAACGAATCCAGACGATAGCGGCAGCCCGCCGCCCGAAGATGCCGGCGCGCGCGATCAGGCGGCGGGCGTTACTGTCTCGGTGTCGACCAGCGATTCATAGCTGGCGTAAAAAGACAGGATGTAGGCGAGGAACAGGGCGATGACCACGGGCATGCTCAGGGTGGCCGCCAGGGTCTCGCTGGCGCCCAGCAGGCTGGCGACCAGCGCGATGAGCGTGGGCAGGCTGAGGAACAGCAACAGCCACTGCACCGCATAGAGTGCGAACGCCTTGAGGTTGCGTACGCACAGCACAAAGCTGTAGAACAGCGCCTTGACCGGCGGCATGCCGTGCCAGACCACGAGCGGCGGGGCCAGCCAGAAGGCCAGCGACACCGGGACATAAGCCAGCGTCGCCGCAATGGCCCCCATGCGCAGGCCTCCGTCGGCAATCGTGCTCGCAGGCGGTTTGTCGCCCAGAAGCAGCAGGCGCAGCATGGCACCCCCATCGAACAGCGATCCCACGCCCAGCACCAGCAGCACGGCAAGGGTGTAGAGCACCGCCAGAATCACCATGTGGCGCAGCGCCACAGGGCCAGCTCGAAACCCGGTGAGCAGCACCGTCGGCCAGACGGGCTGCTTCTGCGCCATCTGGCGGCTGGCCTGCAGAAAACCGAGGGTGCCGAACTGCACCACGAGCAGGGGAAACACCAGGCCGATGTAGGGAAGCGCCGAAATGAAACCCGTCACGACGATATAGGCCACGATCATCAGCAGCGCGGCCCATGGCTGCATGGCCAGGCGGCGAAAGCCGCTTTGTACCCAAAGCAGACCCTCTCGGGCAGTCACGGTGCGCAGTTGCATGGCAGAAAGAAGAGCGGGAGATGGAGGCCGGATGAGCTGCCATGGTATCGGCAGCCCGAAGGGCCAGGGTTCAGTCGGACACGAGACGCTGGCGCAGGACGCGCTCGAAATGCGCCGGATCGTGCGGGGTGAGCAGATGGGCGTCGCGGGGCAGGTGATAGTCGGCCAGGCGCGAGGTCCAGAAGCGCAGCGCGGCGGCGCGCAGGGCGTCGGGCAGCAGGCTTTGCTCGGCGTCGCTCAAGGGGCGCACGGCCAGATAGGCCTGCATCAGCGCATCTCGGCGGGAGGCATCAAAGGCGCCTGTCTCCAGATGAATGCACCAGTCGTTGAGCGCGACGGCCAGATCGAACAGCCAGGTGTCGACCCCGGCGAAGTAGAAATCGAACACACCGGAAAGGGCGTCGCCCTCGAAAAGCACGTTGTCACGGAACAGATCGGCGTGCACGGCGCTGCGGGGCAACGAGGCATAGGCGGCCGATGCGGCCGTGGCGGTCTGGTGCGCAAGCTCGGCGCTGATGAGGCCGCGCTGGTCCGCCGAGAGATAGGGCAGGATCTCGGGGATGGTGCGGCTCTGCCAGGCGAGTCCGCGCAGATTGGGTTGCGTGCCCGCGTAGTCGCGCGCGGCCAGATGCATGCGCGCCAGCCAGTGGCCCACCTGCGCGCAATGCGCCGCCTGGGGCTGCAACTGGCTGCGGCCTTTCAGTCGCGTGACCAGCGCGGCCGGTTTGCCTTTGAGTGCATGCAGCGTCTGCCCCGTCCGGTCGGGCATGGGGTCTGGCACGGGAATGCCATGCGCGGCGAGGTGGTGCATCAGTCCGAGGTAGAACGGCAACTGCTCGGGCCGCAGCCGCTCGAACAGCGTGAGCACGAACCGTCCCTGCGTGGTCGTCAGGAAGTAGTTGGTATTTTCGATCCCGCTGGCGATGCCTTGCAGGTCGGTGCGTGTGCCCAGATCGAAGCGTGTCAGCCAAGCGTCGACCTCTGCTTCATCGAGCGGTGTGAAAACGGCCATGAACGGGAATCGGAAAGAAAGGGCGGGCCGAAGGGACGGCCCGTCGGGGTTACTTGAAGGTGAAAACCTTCCATTGCGCCTGCCCTTCCATGTGGGCCGGATCGGTGTTGGACGAGACCGATGGCGGCACCACGTTGTAGGCCGCGCCGCCATGCAGGGGTTGGACCTTGATGGAGGTGGTGGCTCCGCGCACCTGTTGCTCCTGAATGCGCACGGCGCGATCCTGGGTGACGTTCTCGCGCACGAGCGGTTCGGGAAACTTGGGCTTGGGTTGGGTATCCGTCAGTGGTGCAGCAGGCTTGGACTGCGCGTGAGCGACCTGCGCCGGAAAAACGCCGGCAAGCAAGGAGGACACGCCAAGGGCGCAAAGGACTGGAGCGGAGCGGAGCGTCTTCATGCGTCGATTTTACGGCGCGCCCGATAATGCGCGGATGAATTCCGACGCGCACTCCGACACTGCCCCCATCCTGCTGCTGGTGGACGGCTCCAGCTACCTCTACCGTGCCTTCCATGCCATGCCCGACCTGCGCGGCCCGGAGGGCCAGCCCACCGGCGCGCTCTACGGCATGGTGGCCATGTTGCGGCGGCTGCGCGAGCAGTATCCGGTCGCCAAGGGCTACCGCTACGCCGCCTGTGTGTTCGATGCCAAGGGACCGACCTTCCGCAACGCCATGTACGACCAGTACAAGGCCCACCGACCGCCGATGCCGCCCGAGCTGGTGGCGCAGATCGAGCCGATCTTTGAGGCCGTGCGGCTGATGGGCTGGCCGCTGCTGGAGGTGCCGGGGGTGGAAGCCGACGACGTGATCGGCACCCTGGCCGTGCGGGCGCACGCGCAGGGCATCCGCACCCTGGTCTCCACGGGCGACAAGGACATGGCCCAACTGGTCAACGACCACATCACCCTGGTCAACACCATGAGCAACGAGGTGCTCGACGAGGCCGGGGTGCTGGCCAAGTTCGGCGTGGCGCCGAACCGCATCGTCGACTATCTCACCCTGGTCGGCGATGCGGTGGACAACGTGCCCGGCGTGGACAAGGTCGGCCCCAAGACCGCGGCCAAGTGGCTGGGCGAATACGGTTCGCTCGACGCCCTGGTCGAGCAGGCCGAGGCCGTGGGCGGCGCCGCGGGCAAGAACCTGCGCGCCGCGCTCGACTGGCTGCCCACCGCGCGCAAGCTGGTGACCATCCACACCGATTGCGACCTTGACGGCTACGCCCAGTCCTTCGACCCGGATCTGCGCCCGGCATCGGAAGATGCGCAGGCGCTGCTGCCCTTCTTCACCCGCAACGGCATGCGCCGCTTCAGCGCCGAGATGAAGGCGCAGACCGTGAGCGAGGAGGCCGCCCGCCAGGTGTCGCTGCTGGAAGACGATCCGCCCGCGGAGAAGAGCGCGCCGGGCAGCTACGAGACCGTTCTCGACTGGGCCCGCTTCGAGGCCTGGCTGGCCCGCATCGATGCGGCCGAACTCACCGCCATCGATACCGAAACCGACTCCCTCGACCCGATGCGCGCGCGCCTGGTCGGCATGTCCTTGAGCGTCACGCCAGGCGAGGCCGCCTATCTGCCTCTGGCCCACGCCTACCCTGGCGCGCCCGAGCAGTTGCCGCTGGCCGAGGTGCTCGAACGCCTGCGGCCCTGGCTTGAGAGCGCCGACAAACCCAAGCTCGGGCAGAACGCCAAGTACGACCGCCATGTCTTGGCCAACGCCGGCCTCACCGTGCGCGGCTATGCCCACGACACCCTGCTGCAGAGCTATGTGCTGGAGGCGCACAAGCCGCACAGCCTCGACAGCCTGGTGAGCCGTCACCTGGGCCGGGACGACACGCTGAGCTACGAGCAGGTCTGCGGCAAGGGCGCCAAGTCCATCACCTTCGATCAGGTCGCCCTCGACGTGGCCACGCGCTACAGCGGCGAAGATGCCGATCTCACCTTGCAGGTGCATCGCAAGCTCTGGCCGCGCATCGAAGCGGACGTAGGACTGGCGCGCATCTACGCGCTGGAGCTGCAGGTCAGCGAGATCCTGCAGCGTGTCGAGCGCACCGGCGTGCTGGTGGACGGCGATCTGCTGCGGGCGCAGAGCGGCGAGCTGGGCGCCAAGATGCAGGCCCTGGAAGCGCAGGCCTTCGAGCTGGCCGGAGGCGCCTTCAACCTGGGCAGCCCCAAGCAGATCGGCGAGGTGCTGTTCGATCGCCTGCAACTGCCGGTGCAGAAAAAGACCGCCTCCGGCGCCCCGTCCACCGACGAGGAAGTGCTGGAGAAACTGGCCGAAGACTATCCGCTGCCCCGCGTGATCCTCGACCACCGCAGCCTCTCCAAACTCAAGAGCACCTACACCGAAAAACTGCCGCAGATGATCAACCCCGACACCGGCCGGGTGCACACCAATTACGCGCAAGCCGTGGCCGTGACCGGGCGGCTGGCCTCCAACGATCCGAATCTGCAGAATATTCCGGTGCGCACGGCGGAGGGGCGGCGCATCCGCGAAGCGTTTGTCGCGCCCAAGGGCTGGCTGATCGCGTCGAGCGACTACTCGCAGATCGAGCTGCGCATCATGGCCCACATCTCCCAGGACGCTGGGCTGCTCGCCGCGTTCGCCGCAGGTGAAGATATTCACCGAGCCACCGCGGCCGAGATTTTCGGCGTCACGCCGCTGGAAGTCAGCCCCGACCAGCGCCGCATGGCCAAGGTCATCAACTTCGGGTTGATCTACGGCATGAGCGCCTTCGGCCTGGCACGCAACCTCGGCCTGGAGCGCAGCGCGGCCCAGCTCTACATCGACCGCTACTTCGCCCGTTATCCGGGCGTCGCGGCGTATATGGACCGCACCCGCAAGCTGGCGGCGGAGCAGGGCTATGTCGAGACCGTGTTCGGCCGGCGACTGTGGCTGGCCGACATTCATGCCAGCGGGCCTCGCCGGGCCGCGGCCGAGCGCGCCGCCATCAACGCGCCCATGCAGGGCACCGCGGCCGACCTCATCAAAATGGCGATGATCGCCGTCGACGCCGCGCTCGTCCGCGAAAAGCTGCGCACCCGCATGGTGATGCAGGTTCACGACGAACTGGTGCTCGAAGTGCCCGAGGACGAGACGCATTGGGTGCGCGAGCACATTCCCCGCCTGATGGCAAGCGTCGCCCAGCTCGACGTACCGCTGCTGGCCGAACTGGG
>JAJTBQ010000081.1 GCA_021286835.1 Thiomonas sp. | reverse complement strand
GCCGTCGCGGCAGGCATGAGCACCGGGCCGGGCGCCAGCGCGGCTTCAGTGGGCGGAATGTAAAAGCGAAACGCCACGAAAAAAGATCGGGGAAAAGGCCCGCTTCAAGCCGCGGCCAATTGAGCCAGCACCGCCTCGGTATCCGCGCTGAACAGGCGCACACCCTCCTGGAGCTTTTCGGACGCCATGCGGTCTTCGCGCATGCCCTGAACGAAATGCGCCGGGTCCAGCGCGGGCGTTGATGCGTCGATCACAGGCCCCGGGCGGGCGACATCGAGCTGGCGCGGCATGGCCTGGTCACTGACCGCCAGAGCGTCGAGAAGGGCGGGTGGAATCGTGAGCAGATCGCAGCCGCTGAGCGCTGCGATCTGGTCGATATCCCGGAAACTCGCGCCCATCACCTCGGTCGGCACGCCATGCTGTTTGTAATACCGCCAGATGCGCACCACGGCCTGCACGCCTGGATCGTTGGCACCTCGATGCGTCTCGGCGTCCCATGCCGCACCGGCCTGGAGGCGATGCCAGTCGGTGATGCGCCCCACGAACGGCGAAATCAACTTCACACCCGCTGCGGCGCAGGCCTGCGCCTGGGTGAAACTGAACAAAAGCGTCAGGTTGCAGTGAATGCCTTCGGCTTCGAGCACGCGTGCCGCGACGATGCCCTCCCAGGTGGCCGCAATCTTGATGAGCACGCGATCGCGTGGCACGCCTGCCGCGGCGTAGCGCGCCATCAAGGCACGGGCTCGCTGCAAGGTGGCCTCGGTGTCGTGCGACAGCCGCGCATCGACTTCGGTGGACACCCGCCCCGGCAGGCGCTGCAGAATCTCCAGCCCGAACGCCACGAGCAGGGCGTCGAGTCGATCGTGCGCGTCGGCTGAGCCGCGCACGGCCGATGCGACGAGACCGGCGTAGCGCGGATCTGCCGCCGCCTTGCGGATCAGACTGGGATTGGTCGTGGCATCCCGCGCGTTCCAGCGCGACAGGAGGTCCAGATCGGCCGTATCGACCACGACGACGGTGGATGCGGCCAGCGAATCGAGTGCAGACATGAGGGACGTGAAAACGACGGGGGCGACAGGCGCATGTTACGGGCGCAGCCGCTTGCCGGATCAGTCGTCGTCGTCGAGTTCGGCGTTCCAGCCCTTGTCTTGCGCACGCTGCATGGCGTGCTCGTACATGGCACGATGGCGTTCGGCGAGTTCCGGCGGCAGGCGGCTGGGCAGATTGCCGTACTGGTCCCACTCGGCCTCCACCTTCTGCATCAGGCCCTGCATGCGCTGCAGATCCCAGCCTTTGCAGTCTTCGGTTTCGGGCAGCAGGCCGAAGACCCAGGCGTCGAGCACCACCCGGCCGAGTTGGGTGATGCCGTGCGTGTCGGCGTGATAGCCGGGATAGGTCGGTTTTTCTTGCATGATGGGCCTGGTGGGTTCGAAGGCGGCACGGGCCGCCAGACGCTGCTGCCGGCCGATCAGGCCGCCCAGCGTTGCAGATAAGAGTGGATCAGCTCGGACACTTTATCGGATTTGATGATCAGCCCCAGGTCGATCATCTCCGAACCCAGTGCCATGCCCCGGTTGTTGGCCGGCACCGGGGCGGGCACGATGTGGTGCGCCTCCTCGCGGAAGAACACCGCCGCCACCACACCGGCAAACAACAGGTCGCGCGTGGCCTCGCGCCGGGAAACCTGCCCGCCCCGGCGTTCGATGAACACCGGGCTGCCGCTGGAGCCGGGATAGACCGCGGCGTCGATGAGAAACTGGCGGTGTCCCTCGAAGTCCAGTGCGGCCGGCGTGGCCGTGGTGCCGCGCCGCAGGATGGGCATGAGGTTGACCTGATCCCACACCCCGCTGGGATAGCCGACGAACAAAACGTCTTCGAGGGCGTCGAACTGCTGCCAGGTGGACGCGTCGGGAATCAGCCGGCTGTCGATCGGTTCGACATACAGCTCCACGCCCTGCTGCTGCGCGGCCTGCTGCAACGGCGCAAGCGGCACCAGGGCCAGATCGACCTCGGTGTCGGGGTGAAGATGCCAGGCGGCGGGAAACTCGTCGATGTTGAGCTGGAAGCGTTGACCGAACGCGGGCCGCCCCTGACGCTTCTGCGTGAACACCAGCCCGCCCCGTCGCACGCCTTCGACCAGATGGCGGTTGGTGACGACGAAGTCCGTCACGCCGCGGGCATGCGCATGGCGCACGACGAAGGCGGTACCCGAGCCCTCGCTGCCGTCGTCGAGCACGGTGTCGACCCGAACGGTGGAAAACAGCAGCCGCTTGGCGGTGGAGTCGATGTCCATGAGGTTGGCGGGCTCGTTCAGTGATGCGTCGCGGACTGGTTCAGCCGCTCGATGGCGGCAATCGCCGCGCGCTGCGCCGCCTCGGCCTCGGCTTCGGTGCCCATCATGGTCAGACGGCCGAACGTCCCGAAGGGCTTCACATCCACGAGAGTGACGTGCGCCGCCTTCTCGGCTTCGTTGGCGGCATACACGATGTAGCCCGCGGGCTCGACTTCCAGAATGAACATGCTCTTGCCCGGCAGGATCATGGAGCCCTTGCGGAACTGGCGGTTGATCAGGGTGGCGTGGTCGGGCGTGATCGCACGGATGATTTCGTTCCACGCCACCTTGCAGCGCAGGCGCGAGTCTTCCTGCGTGCCCAGCTGCTGCAGGATGACCTCGCCCGCCGCCTGCACCTCGCTCTGATTGCGGTAATGGATCTCCATCGAGCCGAACGAACGCTCCACCACCTGCTCGCCCATGCGCACATTGGTTTTCTTCAGCGCGATGTCGGAGAGGTTGTGCACCGCCATGCCGGGCGCCACCTCCACCCACAGGCAGGCGTCGCCGGGGATGGGCAGGAAGCCTTGTGAAGACGTGGCGAGATAGGACGCCAGCTGCGGCTGCAGGGCATCGATGAAGACGAAAGTGCGCAGGGAGATTTTCATGCCGTGCGCGCCTTCAGCGGGTAAGACTCATGTAGAGCATGGGGAGTTTTTCGGGCAGGCGCTCGACCTTGTCGATGACCGTGAAGTTCTTGGCGCCGAAGATACGCGAGACGTACAGATCGGCGTGCGGATCGAGCGAGAGCGCGTAGACCGTGACGCCTTGCTGCAGCAGTTGCTCGACCGCGCGCTTGGTGTCGTGCCGCAGGTATTGCGGGTCGCGCACATCGTTGTCGGCGGGCTCGCCGTCGGTGACGACGAAGCAGATTTTCTTGCGCTTGGGCTGCTGCGCCAGGTAGTGCCCGGCATGGCGCAGCGCCGCGCCCATGCGGGTGGAGTAGCTGCCCTTCATGCCGGCCAGCCGGGCGCGGGCGAGATCGCCATAGGGCTGGCCGAAATCCTTGAAGCGGTAGTAGTGCACGTCATGCCGCCCATCGGAGCAGAAGCCGTGGATGGCGAAGGGATCGCCGATCTTCTGCAAGGCTTCAGCCAGCAGCACGGTGGCGGCGCGGGTGAGATCGAGCACCGAATAGTCGTGGCCACGCACCTTGTCGTTGGACGATTCGGACATGTCGAGCAGCACCATCACGGCCAGATCGCGCTGCGCCCGCTTGAGCCGCACCATGATGCGCGGGTCGGGCTGAACGCCCATGCGCAGGTCGGTCATGGCGCGCACGGCGGCGTCGATGTCGATGTCGTCGCCGTCTTCCTGATGGCGGATGCGCTGCAGGCCCTGCGGAATCATCGACTCGATGAGAAATTTCAGCCGCGACACCACCGGCTTGTGCTCGGCCAGGATGGCATCGATGACGGCCAGGTCGCCCACCGGCGGGTGGCGCTCCAGCACGGTGGCCCAGCTCGGGCGGTCGAGCTGGATCTGGTAGTCCCATTCGGGATAGTGGAAGGGCTCGGAGATCGGCGGGCGGCCTTCGAGCGAGTTGATGGTCACGCCTTCCTGGTCGAGGTAGAACTCGGTGGGCAGGATCCAGACCTCTTGCGCATCGTCGCCGGCGTATTCGTTGTCGACCTCGTTGACCATCTCCATGACGCTGGCCTTGCGCCGCACCTGCTGTTGCGTCTCCCAGGTGGCCTGCAAGGCCTGCGCCTCGTCGTACTCTTCCAGCTCCCAGATGGCGCGGTTGTCGTCGCGGTAGAGGGCGCGAAGGCCGTCGGTGCGGCGGTTGAAATCGGGCAGATCGAGCTCGAGCAGGCTGTGCGACAAATCGACGCCGACGTTCCAGCTGAACTTCACGTCGTGCAGATCAGGCTGGGCGTGGAAATGGGCCGCGGCCTGCTGCACCCAGGGGTGCGGGTCGGCGCTGTGGATTTCGAGCAGCGCGCGGGCCAGACGGTTGAGCAGATCGCCCACGGTCTTGGGCTCGGTATAGTCAGGAGGCGGCTGAAGCGCCAGCCAGGCCTCGCGCATATTCGGGAATTGCTCGATGGCCAGCGCCTCGACCCGCGCATCTTCGATGGCTTCGATCAGCCCGATCTGCAGCGGCGACAAGGCCTGCATGGAGAGGGGCGCCACTGTGAACACCAGATGCGCGGCGCAATGGTTGGCCGCGGCGCGGTAAACGTCCAGCGCGGAGACGATCTGCTCGGCGGGCGTCTGCGGCCCCAGCGGCCGGTAGTCGTCATAAGCGTCGGCGATGTGAATGACGTAGCGCTCGATATAGGGCTTGAGGCCTTCGCGGCTTTCGTAGTCGCCGGCGGTCGGGCGCAGAAAAAAGTCGCGGCCCCACATGGCCCGCAGATAGATGTTGAGCCGGCGCTGCACATCGACGAACAGCGTGCCCTTGCGCTCTTGCTGCAGCACCGACTGCGCATCGGGACTTTGCAGCGAAAAATAGGCCGCCTGTCCTTCGAAATCGGTCTTGTAGGCCTGCGCGCCCCATTGCGCCCAGCGCCGCAGTCCACCCAGGGTGAGTTGCGACAGCAGGCGTTCGAGGTTTTCCAGCATGGGGCGCAACCCGCGCGGCGCCTGCGCCAGCATGAGCGACAGCACGCTCAGAAACTGGCGGAACAGTTCCTCGTCGCCCAGGCGCTGGCCGGCCATCGGCGCGGTGCCGACGATGAGCGCCAGCACTTGCCCGGAAGTCTTCGACGCCATGGCGAGCAGAAAGTTGACCACGTCGGGCAACACGTCCTCGCCGATGGCGCGCGCCAGTTCGGGCATCGATTGCAGATAGGTGACCACCAGCTCCTCGCCACGGCCGAGCTGATGCAGAGCCACCGCGCCCTTGAGGAAGTTGTCCAGCCCACGCGAGGAGAACGCCCGCGCGGCCTCGTTCCAGGAGGCGCGCAGCACGTCCTGCGCGCCGCTGGGCAGCTCGTCGACGAGTTCCTGGAATTCTTCGAGGTGGATGGCCATGTAGGGCTCACTGCGCGCAGCCCGCCGCCCGAGGCGACCTGGCGGCTGCGGTGCCAGCGGACGTCAGAAGTAGGTGGTCACCGCGGCGTCCAGCGCGTCGCGCATGTCCGGATCGTCGGTGATGGGCCGCACCAGCGCCATCCGGCAGGCTCCCAGGGGCGCCACGCCCTGGGCGATGAGCGAGCCCGCGTAGATCAGCATCCGGGTGGACAGTCCTTCGTCGAGGCCGTGGCCCTTGAGGTTGCGCGAACGCTCGGCAATGTGCACCAGATTCTTCGCCACATCCAGCCCGACGCCCGATTCGTGCGCCACGATCTCGGCTTCGATCTCGTGCTGGGGATAGTTGAAATCGAGCGCGGCGAAACGCTGTTTGGTGGACTGCTTCAGATCCTTCATCAGGCTTTGATAGCCCGGGTTGTAGGAGATGACGAGCTGGAAATCGGGATGCGCCTGGATGATCTCGCCCTTCTTCTCAAGCGGCAGGATGCGGCGGGCGTCCGTGAGCGGGTGGATGGCGACGGTGGTGTCTTGCCGGGCCTCGACCACTTCGTCGAGATAACAGATCGCGCCCAGCCGCGCGGCCATGGCCAGCGGACCGTCCTGCCAGCGGGTGCCGTTGGCATCGAGCAGGTAGCGGCCCACCAGGTCGGAGGCGGTCATGTCCTCGTTGCAGGCCACGGTGATCAGGGGGCGGCCCAGCCTCCAGGCCATGTATTCGACGAAGCGGGTCTTGCCGCATCCCGTCGGGCCTTTGAGCATCACCGGCAGGCGCACGGAGTAGGCGGCCTCGTAGAGATCGACCTCGTCGCCGACCGCGCGGTAATAAGGCTCGCTGGGCACACGATAGGCCTCCAGGCCACCGGCCGGGGCCGCGCTGAGATCGGCCGCAGGCCGATGGCTGGCCGGCATGACGGAACCGGCCCGCGCCGGGCGTGCATCCTGGCGCGGCGCATAAGTGCGAACAAAATCGTCGTGACGCATGGCAATCTTTCTCAACTAGGCGCTGCCAGGCCCACGGCCATACAGCGCAAACAAGCGCAAACTGCGTTCGATCAGGCGTTCAGTCGGGCCAGACGCGCTGGGGAAACAGCGTGGTGGCCGACGAGGCGGGCTCTGCCGCCAGACGGGAGGCAGCAGCCTTGGGTGCCGCCCGCGTGGCGGTTTTGGGCGCCGGTGCAGCCTTGGCGGGGGGCGCAGACTTTTCTGCGGTCTTGCGCGCCGCCGTACCGGCGGCCTTCGCAGGCTGCGAGGAGCGGGCCTGACGCACGCTCTGGGTCAACTTGTCCTTGATGCTGCTCATGATGGGTAAACCTCCTTGAGTATGGCGTCGATCTCGTCCGCTGCGCCCTGACCGCGGGCGCCCATCTGATAGACCGACAGCCCGTCCAGCGCCGCGGCGCGGTAGATGGCTCGGCGGCGCAGGGCCGCGCGCAGCACGGGCAGGCCGAATTCGGCAAGCGCGTCCTGCATCGCCGCCGACAGCGCGCTGCGTTGTTCGATCTGGTTGAGCACCAGGAAGGCTCGCAGGCCGGGATTCTGGAGGCGCGCGGCTTCGACCTCCTGCGGCAGGCGCAGGCTGGCCCACAGATCCACCGGCGACGGCAGAACGGGGATGAGCGCGACGTCGCTCGAACGCAGCGCCTGGCTGGAAGCATGGCTGTCGAGCGAGGGCGGGCAGTCGAGCACGATGTGCTGATAGGCCTTGTAGGTCTGGCGCAGCGCGGCCCCGTCCCAGCGCCCGGAAATCTGTTTGACCGTCGCCGGATAGGGTTGGGCTCCCGCGCCGCCCCACTGCAAGGCCGAGCCTTGCGGATCCAGATCGACGACCACCGTCGAGCCGCGTTTGGCCAGGCCCGCGGCGAGATTCATGGCCAGCGTGGTCTTGCCTGCGCCGCCCTTCTGGTTGATGACGGCCAGCACCTTGGCGGCAGCCATGGCTCAGCCCGGACCTGCCGCCAGGGCGTCGATGCGCGCGGCGAAGGCGTGCTCGGCCTCCCCCATCGTCTTGCCATCCTCCGCATCGAGGGTGATGTTGACGTAGGTGGTGCCGAAGTTGATGTTTTGCGGATGCTGACCGGCTTCCTCGGCCAGCGCGGCCAGGGCGTCGAGAAAATCGCGCGTCTCTCCATAGCTGCCGAAAGCAAAACGCTTGAACAGCGTCGGCGGTTTGCCTTGCTCGCGCCAGCCGGTCTGGGTTTCAGCCATGCGTGGCTCCTTGGGTTTGCTGCACCCGCTGCAGATGCTGCGATTCTTCGTCGAGCAGACGCGCAAAGAGCGCGGCCGACTCGCCATCACGAACCCGCTGCGCATGGCGCAGAGCGTCCGCGTAGAGATGCACTGCCGAGGCCTCAAGCTGCGCGTCGTGCGCCTGCAGCTCGGCCGCGCCTCGCCCGAGACGCGCCGGCGGCAGGCTTCCGGCCGAAGGCGCGACGCCGTGCAGAATGAGTTGTTCCATCAGCAGGGCGGCATGGTCAAGCTCCTCCATGGCTTCCTGGCGCAGTTCGGCGGCCAGGGCCGCGTCGCCCCAAAGCCGGGCCAGCACACTCTGGGCGAGATACTGCTGCACCGCGGTCATTTCATGACCGAGCGCGCGCGTCATCCAGCCCAGGGTGCGGGAGTCGACTGCCATGCAGTACCTCGTGATCAGCTGCGGGTCGAGGTGATTTCGGCGTCGCGGCCGCCACCGTCGGCATCGGGCTTGGTCGGCAGGATGCCTTCGACCTCGCCATGCACGCGGGCGATGATGTGCGCAGCCACCAGGCCGTCACCCACACGCTCGC
>JAJTBQ010000080.1 GCA_021286835.1 Thiomonas sp. | reverse complement strand
TGCTGGCGAGAAAGGCGTACACGCTGGCCACGTCTTCGGGCTGGCCGAGCTGGCGCAGGGGCACGCGCTCGGCCATCTGCGCGATCACCTTCTCGGGGACCGTGGCGATCATGGGCGTCTGGATGAAGCCGGGCGCCACCGCGTTGACCCGGATGCCCTTGGGCCCGAGTTCGCGCGCCCAGGTCTTGGTCATGGCGATGATGCCGGCTTTGCTCGCGGCGTAGTTGGTCTGGCCGAAGTTGCCGTAGAGCGCCACCACGCTGGAGGCATTGAGGATGACGCCGCGGCCGCGCGCGATCATGTGCGGCGCGACGATCTGGGTGCAGCGGAACACGGCCCGCAGGTTCACGTCGATCACGGCGTCGAACTGTTCGTCGGTCATGCTCACCAGCCGGGCGTCGCGGGTGATGCCCGCGTTGTTGATCAGCACGTCGATCTGGCCGAACCGTTCGATGGCGACGTCCACCAGCGCGGTGAACGCGCCGCGGTCGGCCACGTCGAGGGCCTGGGCGAGCACCGGCGTGCCTTCGGCGCGCAGGGCGTCGGCGACCGGGTTCAGGGTGTCGGCATGGCGGTCGCACAGCACCAGGCTGGCGCCTTGCGCGCCGAAGGCGCGCGCGGTGGCCAGCCCGATGCCTTGCGCCGCGCCGGTGATGAGGGCGATTTGGCCTTGGAGTCGCATGGAAGCTGTCATGGGAGTGGAGTGTCAGTTGGAGTGTTGCTTGGCCGGGACGGGTGCGAGGCACCAGCGCAGCACGGCATCCAAGTGGTGATCGGCGTAGTCGGAAAGCGCATGGTCGCCCCCCGGCAGCACGGTGCAGTGCGCACCGCGGTAGCGGGCCGCCATTTCACGCCAGTCGAGCACTTCGTCGCCCTGGGCGATCAGCACGAAATAGCGCTGCGGCTCGGGGACCGGGGCGCGCAGGTCGCCGACCTGCAGCGCCCGCAGTTCGTCCACATGCGCCGCGGTGAAGGCGAAGCGCAGCGTGGGGTCGTGCCAGGCGGCTAGGCTGCCGATCTGGCCGCGCAGATCGCGGGCCGGATCGACCGCGGGGTTGATCAGCGCCGCCCGAGCCTGCAGGGTGTGGGCCAGCCAGGTGGCGTAAAAGCCGCCGAGCGAGCTGCCGATGAGGCGCAGGTCGTCGCCTTTCACCGATCCCAGCAGATCCAGGCACAAGTCCATCGCGTCGCGCGGCGACGGAGGGAGCTGGGGGCACAGCCAGCGCACCGCAGGCTCGCCCAGGGTTTCGCGCTGCGCGTTGAGCTGCGCCACGCGCAACGCCGTGGCGCGCGCCTTGGCGGATTGGGGCGAGGAGCGAAAACCGTGGAGATAGAGCAGGGTGGGCATGGGGCGGATTCGGCGCGGGCGAGCGGGCGCCGCCCCCGAATGCTACCCGCCGACGCCCTGCGCGCCGGACGCACGCCTTTTCTCGGCCGCGTCAGTTCCGCGCGGGAGCCGAGGTGCGCGCGGTGTCGGCCCCGGCCTGACCGTCTTCTTCGGGCCAGTCGCGGATATAGGCCTTGAGCATCTGGTTCTCGAAGTCCTGTTCGCGGACCACGGCCATGGCCACGTCGTGGAAGGAAATCACGCCCAGCAGCGCGTCATCCTGCATGACCGGGATGTAGCGCGTGCCGCTGTCGAGCATGGTGCGCCGCAGGGTGTCCAGCGTGGTTTCCGGGCCGCAGACTTCGTGGTGCGTGTCCATGCGTTCGGACACGGTATGGCCCCCCAGAACCCCTTCGCCCTCGGCCACGGCCTGCATCACTTCGGCAAAGGTGACCAGCCCGACGAGCTTGCCGTGTTCCATCACCACCAGGGAGCCGATGTCGTGTTGTGCCATGGTCTGCACCGCCTGCAGCAGGCTGGCCTGGGGCGGCACGGTGAACAGCACATGGCCCTTCACCCGCAAAATGTCGCTGACTTTCATGGCGCTCTCCTCTGATTTTCAGTGGGTGAAATATAGTCAGTGCATCCTGCACAAACCAGAGGTCATTCCCTCAGAGCTTGTGAATCTTTCGGACATGGCTGAAAGGTTCACAAGCTCTCAGGTGGTGCGACACCTTAAAAATCCCCATGTCCGCCCATCATCCCTCCTCCCTTCCCATCGTCCTGCTGCACGGAGCGGGAGGCGACGCCAGTGTTTGGGCGGCGCAGACCGACTGGCTGACGGCACGCGGCTGGCAGTGTCTGCCGCTGGAGCTGCCCGCGCACGGCGCCACGCCAGCGCCGCCGCTCGACCGCATCGAGCGCATGGCCGACTGGGTCTGGGCGCAGCTCGACGCCCGCCAGATCGGCCCCGTGGTCCTGGCGGGGCACAGCATGGGTTCGCTGATCGCGCTGCACGCCGCCGGACAGCGCCCCGGTCAGCTCCGGGGTCTGGCGCTGCTGGGCACGGCGTTTCCGATGCGCGTCTCGCCCCGGCTGCTGGCGCAGGCGGAACAGGCGCCGGAGGAGGCGATCGACAATGTGGTGCGGTGGTCTTACGCCCAGGCCGAGCCGCTCACCCCCGCACCGGGATTCCAGTCGCCGCGGGCCTACCGCGAGTTGCTGCTGCGGCAGCAGGCGCACTGGGCCGAGGGCAGCGTGCTGGCCACTGACCTGACGGCCTGCGATCGCTATTCGGACGGTGAGGCGGCCGCGCGCTCATGGGGCGGCCCGACCCTGTTCGTGCTGGGTGAGCGCGACCGCATGACGCCCCCGGCCCTGGCCGACGACCTCTGCGCCGCACTGCCGCACCACCGCACGGTGCTGCTCGACTGCGGTCACAACCTCATGGCGGAAGCGCCGCACGCCGTGGCCCATGCGCTGGCCGACTGGATGGAGCGCGATCTCGGCCTGGCCGGTTGAGGGCGCGGGGCGGCTGCGTCGTTCAGACGCACCCGTGCCGTACCCCGCCAGACGGTCATCACCACCCGGCCGTTGCCGCGCACCGTGTAGGTCTGGCCGGCGCACAGGAACACGTCGTCGGTCCGGCCTTCCTCGGTGAGCCAGACGCACAGGGCGTCGCATGGCGGTCGCTGGAGCCGCTCCGGTTCAAGCCGCAGACTTTGGCCGGCGGCGCCCAGCAGCGACAGCGAGTCGCCGCGCTGCAATTCAATCCAGTCGCGCTGGATGGACACTTCGGTATGCGACATGATGCTCTCCGTTAGCATGTGAAAAAGGCATGAAATAAGCCAAGCTCGAAAGGGCGATCCATCGTTCTTCGGCCTTTCATGGGAACAAGTCTAGGCAACTAGCCCCCCTGGAAAAAGCGCAAATAGGGAAGGTTCATCATGCAAAAAAGCGATGATTCAAGCGCCCGGCCGCCAGGCCCCGGCACGCGCGCCACGCCGCGCAGCCGCCAGGTCGACGCGGGGCATCTGCGGGGGTTCGAGGCTGCGGCGCGACTCGGAGGCTTCACCGCCGCGGCGGACGAACTGGCGCTGACCCAGTCGGCCCTCAGCCGCCAGATCCAGACGCTGGAGGCCCAGGTGGGCGTGCCGCTGTTCACCCGCGAGGGGCCGCGAGTGCGCCTGTCTCCCGCGGGCGAGCAGTTCGCCGCGGTGGTGCGGCAGGCCCTGCACCAACTCGATACGGCGGTGGAAGGTCTGCGCGCCAGCCAGGGACGGCCCCGGGTGCAGATCACGACCTTTGCCTCGCTGGCCAGCCAGTGGCTGATTCCCCGTCTGGGCGAATTCCAGGCCATCCATCCCGACATCGACATTGCCGTCGAAACCTTCGACAACCTCAGCGACCTGGAAAGCGGCGGGCTGGACATCGCCATCCGGCGCCTGCGCAGCGACAACCCGCTGACCCAGGCGCCCGGCACCACGTTTCTCTTCGGCGAGGAGATCACCCCGGTCTGCAGCCCGGCGCTGGCGCAGAACGGCCGGGCACCCACCCGCCTGGAAGATCTGCCCCGCTGCGTCTGGATCGACGACGTGCGGGTGCATGGCGCGCCGCCCATCGCCCGCGCCAATATGCAGGCCCTGTCCTGGGGCGGCTGGTATGCGGGGCTGGGCCTGCCTCAGCCCGAACCGCAGCGCTGGCTGCGGTTCAACTACACCTATCAGGTCATCCAGGCCGCGGTGGCGGGGCAGGGCGTGGCGATGGGGCAGATCGGCCTCATCCGCGACCTGCTGGCGGCGGGCACCCTGATCGCCCCGGTGGGGCGGCGCGTCGATGCCGGCTATGGCTATTACCTGGCCACCCGTGCCGGATCGCCGCAGCGGCCCGAGGTCGCGGCCATGCTGGCTTGGCTGCAGCAGCAGTTCACCGCGTGGCGCGAGATCGATATCGGCGGCGGTTGACCTTTCCTGGCGACGCCGCCAGGGCTCAATGGCCCGCGGGATGCAGGGGGTGGCGCAGGCGTTGCAGTGCGTGAAGCGAAAGGGCTTTGGCACCGTCGCGCCAGGTGCTGTCGCCCACCGGCTTGGGGTGCTTCAGACCCAGACGACGCAGCCGGGCATTGAACTGGTGCGCGGCGGTGTCGCGATCGGACTGACGGGTGCGAAAGGTGAACGCCAGCGAGACCGAGAGGTTGGAGTGTGTCCACACCCGGTGCGGCGCGATGAAGGGATGGTGCACACCCAGGCCCGGCCGCAGCGAGAAGTGCAGGGCGCGCTCCTCGAACTCGGGTCTGTAGGGCGGGCGGGCGCCCTCGTAGGCCAGCAGCCGGTCCTTCTGCGCCGGGTTCATGATGAACGGGTCGGACGGGTCCCAGAGATCGACGGTCTTCTCCCCGCGGATCTGCAGCAGAAAGTTCATCTCCCGGTCCATGTGATACGGCGTGACGGCGCCCTGCGCCGAGATGAACACATAGGTCGAATACCAGGTGATGTGCGGGTCGAGCGGGTGGGTGTGCGCGGCGAGTTCCGCCAGCAGGCTTTCGATGTGGGGCCGGTACAGCGCGTCCTGTTCGGGGTTGTTGAGACAGACATAACCGTGCAGGGGCTCGAATTGCGCCAGCAGGTGTTCGAGCGTCAGGCCGTCGCCGGAACGGGCGAAGGACGCGTCGAAATCGGCATCGGGCGCGATGTCGCCGCGGCGGAACTTCACCTGGCGCGCGGGCAGGCGGCGCGCCAGATCGAACAAGGCGTCGATGCCGAACATCGGGTGCTCGTTCAGGCGATGGTTCACCAGGAAAGGGCGGCGGTTGTAGTCCGCCTGCATCCGGGCGGCGTCGAATTGCAGCCAGCGCTCGGGGCTATGTTGTCCGCGCTGCAGCAGGCGCGCGTACTGCTCGGAACCGACGTATTCACCCAGCATGATGGACTCCAGGGAATGTCCGGGGTCCTTTCACGCGGCAGACATCGCGGATTCGCCCCATTGTTTTTTTCACTTTACAAACGCCGGGGCAGGCTGTCCATACGGGAGATCGCGCGTGCCCTCGACTTGTGGGGTGGGCCGGGGCGGGACGTCGTCTCGAAGGTCAACGAGCGCTCGATCAAGAGGCCGCGCCGTGCCGCAGTCGCCGCAAGGCCACGCGGGCCGGGTCGAGGGCATCGGCCAGATCGGTTTCGAGGGGCAGGGGGTGGCCTTCGAAGCCCGCCACCAGGGTTTCGGCCAGCAGCGGTGCCAGGGTGAGTCCGCGCGATCCCAGGCCTGCGCACACGGCCAGACCGGGCAGCCGGGGCAGTTCGTGCAATTGCTTGCCCGCGGCACGCTGTGGCTCGGCCCGCAGCGGCGCAAGGTCGGCCAGGGGGCCGCAATAGGGCAGGCGGTCTGTGCTGGCCGCGCGGACGCCGGCGAAGTGGCGCAGGGCGCCGGCATGGTCCGGCCGAGGGGGCGAGGTGGTGAGCGCGCTCAGGCCCGCGCGGTTGTGCTGCCAGGCCTGTTCGGGCGTGAGGGGCTGATCGCCGGTCTCGAAGGTGGCGCCGATCAGCAGCCAGTCGGTCTCGACGTCCGCATGGTCTGCGCCTTGCAGCTGGCGCACCGCGGCTTCAGGCAGGCGCAGCACATAGCCGCTGCCCATCCACGGTTGTCTGAGATTGCGCAGCGCGGGCCAGAACCGCGCGGGCAGCGCCTGGGCCTGACCGCGCAGGGCGTGCAGGGGCAGCCACTCGGGGCCGGGAATCAGGCCGCTGGCGGCGAGCAGATGAGGGGTTTGCAGGGCGGTCGCCAGCACGATCTGCGGAGCGCGGGCCAGGCTGTTCCCCGCGGCGTCAAGCACGTTCCAGGACGCGCCGTCGTGCTGCAGCCGGGCAATCTGCACGCCGCAGCGCAGGGAGATGCGTGGCGACGCCAGCCAGGCCGCGCAGACCGCCTGATTGGCCAGGATGGCGCTGTCCACCTGCCAGCCGTCGGCAGTCCATTGCGCCATTTCCGGGGGGAGTTGCACGGTGCGCCGCCAGTCCTGCATGCGCCGGGCTTCGGCGGCATCGGCCGGGGTGAGCGTGGCGGGGACGAACTGCGCGAGGTCAGCCGCATCCGGCGGCAGGGCGCGGCGCAAGGCGGCCATGCCGGCGCGGGTGAGACGCGAGAGCAGGTTGTCGTCCGCCGAGGGCTGCAGATGGGCCAGGCCCGCGGGCATGGCCGAGCCGCCGCGGGCCGGATGCGATCCGGCTTCGAGAACGTCGACCGTCCAGCCGCTGCGCGCCAGGGCGTGCGCGCAGGCAGCGCCGGCAAGCCCGGCGCCGATGACCACGGCGTGCCGCGGCAGGGCGGCGGGCCAGGGTTCGGGCAGGGTGTGGCGGGTGCGTTTCCAGACCGGGTTGAACGTGGCCTGCAATCGTTGCTGCTTGCCGCCCCAGCCAGGCTGCAGGGCGAGCTCAAAACCGGCCTGGCTCAATCCCTTTTGTACCGCATGGGCCACGGTGTAGCTGGCGGCGCGGGCGCCGGGCCGGGTCAACCGGGCCAGCGCGCGGAACAGTTCAGGCGTCCACAGGGCGGGGTTGCGCGCCGGGGCGAAGCCGTCGAGGTAGAGCGCGTCCGCCGCCAGCTTGAGCCGTGGCGCCAGATCGGTGGCGTCGCCGAAGGCCAGCAGCAGATGCACGCGGGCGTCGCCGAGCTCGATGCGGTGCAGGCCGCGCACGGGCGGGGGCCAATGCGCGGCGAGCTCGGCGGCGAGGGGCTGCAGCTCGGGCGGCGCGTGGCGCAGCAGATCGGCGGCGCGCACCGGATGCAGTTCCAGACTGACGTAATCGAGCCGCGCGCAGCGCGAGGGGTCGGCGCGCCAGGCCGCCCAGGTGGCGAGAAAATTCACCCCCAGGCCGAAGCCGGTTTCCAGGACGGTGAATCGATCGCGGCCGGCCCAGCGCGCGGGGGCGTCGAGCAGGCCGCAGCCCTGCAGATACACGGCGCGTGCCTGCCCGAGGGCACCGGCGCGGCTGGCGTAGACGTCGCCGTAGCGGGCGCTGGCAGGCTGGCCGCTGGTGTCGGGCGCGAGATCGGCCTCGTCCAGAAGCGGGCTGGAGGGCGGCTTCAAGCGGCGTTCAATCGACCAGGGTGAGCGAGATCGCGTCCAGGCCGTAGAGGCCGTCTTCGGTCAACACCAGATCCATGAGCTGGTCGTGGGGCTGCATGTCGAGCTGATGCAGCTCGCAACAGGCATAGCTCAGGCCCACGGTGTAGACCTCTTCGCGGCCGGCGAGGTAGCGGTCGTAATAGCCGCCGCCATAGCCCAGGCGCAGCCCGACATCGGCGAAGCCCACGCAGGGCACGAGCAGGGTGGTGGGGCTGAGGGCGGCCTGGCCCGTCGGCTCGGCAATGCCGTAGGGGCCGGGCTGGAGCGGTTCGCCCTGCGCCCAGGCGATGAAGGTCATGGCCTTGGTCGCCTCTTGGACTCGGGGCAGGGCAAGGGTGCATTCGGGGTGCGCGGCCAGCCACTTCGCCAGGGTGGGCAGCGGGTCGAATTCCCCGCGCGTGGCGCAGTAGGCGCCGAGCGTTTCGGGCTCCAGGGCGTCGAGCACTTGCAGCAGACGCTCGGCCAGTTCGGCGTCGCGTCGCGCCCGGTCGGTCAGCGCCTGGCGCCTGGCGATCAGTTCGCGTCGCAGATCGGCCCTCAAATGCTGAGGTTGTTCTGGGGACAATGGGTTGTACAGGGGCGGGTTCACGGTAAGCTGCGTCCTATGAGGATCGATGGGTTGTTGCCGCTTATTTTGCGCCGCTCCGGCAGCTTGGGGCTGGTCTTGGGGTTGAGTCTGTCGGCGCCGCTGGCGCGGGC
>JAJTBQ010000079.1 GCA_021286835.1 Thiomonas sp. | reverse complement strand
GCGGCCTGGCGCGCCACCGGCTCGGCGGTGTCGATCAGATGAACATGAGGCCCGAGCTCGGCCCGAATGGCTTGGGCGAGCAAGGGATAGTGAGTGCAGCCCAGGACCACGGTATCGCACTGGGCGGCGTGCAGGGGCGCGCAGTAACGGTGAATCAATTGCCGCAGATCCGGTGCCGCCAGATCGCCACGCTCCACGGCATCGGCCAGGCCGGGGCAGGGCTGCAGCACCGGCTCATCGGCTGACGCATGGGTATGCAGCAGGGCGCGGAACTTGGCGCTGCGCAGGGTGGACGGGGTGGCGAGGACGCCGATGCGCCGCGCGTCGCTGCGGGCCAGCGCGGGCTTGATGCCGGGTTCGATGCCGACGAAGGGCAGGTCGAACTCCGAACGCAGCGCCGCGATGGCTGCCGCGGTGGCCGTGTTGCAGGCCACGACGATGAGCCGAGCGCCCTCCTCGATGAGAAAGCGGGTGACCTGGCGTGAGCGCTCCAGCAGGAAGGCATCAGAACGGTCGCCGTAGGGTGCGTAGGCCGAATCGGCCACATAGATCAACCGTGCCTCGGGCAGAGTCGCCCGCAGGGCCCGCAGCACCGTGAGGCCGCCCACGCCGGAATCGAACACGCCAATGCTGGCGGGCTTGTTCATGGGCGGTCGTTGGAGGCCGCGGGTTCAGCGCCCGCGCAGCGCGGGCACAGGCAGGCCAGGCGCTGGCTCGCTTCGGGAATGCGGGCTAGGGTTTGGGGCGCGATGCGCACCGAGCTGCACCAGCAATGGGGCGTCGGGTTGCCACACGCCATCGCGCACGCATTGGGCTGACCGCAGAGCGGGCAGCGGGTGGCGTCGCATTCCAACGGGGTGCTCATCCGGCATGCGTTCAGGCGGCGCTGACCGGGATCTGCGCGATGCGGGCCTTCCATTCCGCCGGGCCGGTCTGATGGACCGAAGTGCCCTGGGCGTCGACGGCCACGGTGACCGGCATGTCCTGCACGGTGAAGGCGTAGATCGCCTCCATGCCCAGGTCTTCGAAGGCGACCACGCGCGCGGCCTTGATGGCCTTGGCCACGAGATAGGCGGCGCCGCCCACGGCCATCAGCGAGGCGCTGCGGTGCTTCTTGATCGACTCGATGGCCACCGGACCGCGCTCGCCCTTGCCGATCATGGCGATCAGACCGGTCTGCGCCAGCATGGTCTCGGTGAACTTGTCCATGCGGGTGGCGGTGGTCGGGCCGGCGGGGCCCATGACCTCGTCGCGTACCGGATCGACCGGGCCGACGTAGTAGATCACCCGGTTGGTGAAGTCGATGGGCAGGGTCTCGCCGCGGGCGAGCATGTCAGCGATGCGCTTGTGGGCGGCATCGCGCCCGGTGAGCAGCTCGCCCGACAGCAGCAGCGTCTCGCCGGGTTTCCAGCTCGCCACTTCGTCGCGGGTCAGGGTGTCGAGATTCACCCGGCGGCTGCGCCCGGCATCGGGCACCCAGTGAACCTGGGGCCACAGATCGAGGCTGGGCGGTTCCAGAAAGACCGGGCCGCTGCCATCGAGCACGAAGTGGGCATGCCGGGTCGCGGCACAGTTCGGGATCATGGCCACGGGCTTGCTGGCCGCATGGCAGGGATAGGTCTTGATCTTCACATCCAGCACGGTGGACAGGCCGCCGAGACCCTGGGCGCCGATACCCAGGGCATTGACCTTTTGGAACAGCTCGATGCGGAGCTCCTCCAGCTTGCTCTTCGGGCCGCGAACCAGCAGATCGGACATGTCGATATCGTCCATCAGGGCTTCCTTGGCCATGAGCATGGCCTTCTCGGCCGTACCGCCCACGCCGATGCCCAGCATGCCCGGCGGGCACCAGCCCGCGCCCATGGTCGGCAAGGTGGCAAGCACCCAGTCGACCAGGTTGTCGCTGGGGTTCATCATGATGAACTTGCTCTTGTTCTCGCTGCCGCCGCCTTTGGCCGCGACCTTCACCGACACGGTGTTGCCGGGCACGAGATTGACGTTGATGACGGCCGGGGTGTTGTCGCGCGTGTTCTTGCGCGCGAAGATCGGGTCGTCCACGAGAGAGGCGCGCAGCACGTTGTCCGGGTCGAGATAGCCCTGGCGCACGCCGGCATTGACCACGGCATCAAGACCGTCGTCAAAGCCCTCGAGCCGCACGTTCACCCCGATGTCGAGGAAGACGTTGACGATGCCGGTGTCCTGACAGATCGGGCGGTGGCCCTCGGCGCACATGCGGCTGTTGGTCAGAATCTGGGCCATGGCATCCTTGGCCGCAGGGGACTGCTCGCGCTCGTAGGCACGCGCCAGATGGCTGATGTAATCGGCCGGGTGGTAGTAGCTGATGAATTGCAGGGCCGAGGCGATGCTGTCCCGCAAATCGTCGGCGCGAACGGTGGTGGTCATGTTGTGAACGTCTTGTTGTCGTTGAAGGGAGGGCGGCTTGCCTGCGCCGTTCAATGGGCTTCGTCGGTTTTGACGTGGCCCATCAGCATGGTGCGGGTCATCATCCGGTCTGTATAGGCAATGGCGATGGCCGACAGCAGGAACACGACGTGGATGGTGGTCTGGGCCACCAGCGCCTTCACGCTGTAGGCGTCTGCATTGATGAAGGTGCGCAGCAGATGGATGGATGAGATGCCGATGATGGCCATGGCCAGCTTGACCTTGAGCACCGAGGCATTCACATGCGACAGCCACTCCGGCTGGTCCGGATGGCCTTCGAGATACATGCGCGACACGAAAGTCTCATACCCCCCGACGATGACCATGATGAGCAGGTTGGCGATCATCACCACGTCGATCAGGCTGAGCACCACCAGCATGATGGTGGTCTCGGTGAGTTTGGACACCTGCCCGCTAGCCAGAGCCTGTCCGCCTTCGACGGGCAGCGGGTTGCGTACCGCGATCGCTTCGAGCAGATGCGCCAGCGACGCCTGGTTGCCGAACGCCGCGCCGACCAGATCGGTGAGTTCCACCCAGAAATGAAAGACATAGACCCCGAGCGCCAGGATCAGACCGACATAGAGCGGCAACTGCAGCCAGCGGCTCAGAAACAGCAGGCGGGGGATGAAGTGGATTTGCGGCTGATCGGTCGGACGGGTCATGAAGGCTCCGGAAGTGGGGCTGCGGTGAAGCGATTCTAGAAGCCCGCCCTGACGCCTCGTGCCATGGCCACGCGGGTGCTGCGTCTATGGGGGCGATCGTGCGTCAGGGCTGCGTAAGGGCGCAAAATTCAGATAGCGCTGTTTTTGTCTGCGCCTTTTTGCAGCGATTTCACAAAACGAAGGAGACTGTCATGAGCGATACCCCCGCACATCCGCATGAACGCAAGGTTTATTACCCAGGGCAACAAGCCGTACAGTCCGCCCGCATTTCCGGCATGGACGCCTATCGCGCCCTTTGCGCCGAAGCCGAGGCTGACTACACCGGCTTCTGGGCCCGCATGGCGCGGGAGAACCTGCAGTGGCAGCAGCCCTTCACCCATGCGCTCGATGACAGCCAGGCTCCGTTCTACAAATGGTTCGACGACGGCAAACTCAACGTCTCCCACAACTGCCTGGACGTGCATGTCCAGGCGGGCAAGGGCGACAAGACCGCCATCGTGTTTGAAGCCGACGACGGTGCCGTCACCCGCGTGAGCTACAGCGAACTGCTCGACAAGGTCGGCCGCTTTGCCAACGCGCTCAAGTCGCTTGGCGTCAACAAGGGCGATCGGGTGGTGATTTATATGCCCATGTCGGTCGAAGGCGTGGTGGCCATGCAGGCCTGTGCGCGCATCGGAGCCACCCACTCCGTCGTCTTCGGCGGGTTTTCCGCGCAGTCGCTGCGCGACCGCATCGAAGATGCGGGCGCGGTGCTGGTCATCACCGCCGACGAGCAGCGGCGTGGAGGCAAGTCTTTGCCCCTGAAAGCCATAGTCGATGAAGCCCTGGCTCTGGGAGGCTGCGATACCGTGCGCCATGTGGTGGTGTATCGGCGCACGGGTGGACAGGTCGCCTTCAATCCGCCGCGCGATCTTTGGATGCACGAACTGGCAGCAGGGCAAAGCCCGGATTGCCCGCCGGTCTGGGTCGAAGCCGAGCATCCCCTGTTCCTGCTCTACACCTCGGGTTCCACCGGCAAGCCCAAGGGCGTGCAGCATGCCAGCGCCGGTTATCTGCTGTGGGCCAAGCTGACCATGCTGTGGACCTTTGACATCCGGCCAGACGATCTATTCTGGTGCACGGCGGATATCGGCTGGGTCACGGGGCACAGCTACATCGCCTACGGCCCACTGGCCTGCGGGGCCACCGAGGTCATGTTCGAGGGTGTGCCCACCTATCCCGACGCCGGGCGGTTCTGGAAGATGATCGAGCAGCACAAAGTCACCATCTTCTACACCGCCCCCACGGCTATCCGCTCGCTCATCAAGGCCGCGGAAACCAATCCGGCGGTCCATCCACGTCATTACAAACTCGACAGCCTGCGCCTGCTAGGCACCGTGGGCGAACCCATCAACCCCGCAGCCTGGGAGTGGTATTACGAGCATATCGGCGGTGGCCGCTGCCCCATTGTCGATACCTGGTGGCAGACCGAAACCGGTGGTCACATGATCACCCCGCTGCCCGGCGCAACGCCCATGGTCCCGGGCTCCTGCACATTGCCACTTCCCGGCATCACGGCCGAAGTCGTGGACGAAACCGGACATGACGTGCCTTGGGGCACCGGGGGCATTCTGGTCATCAAAAAACCCTGGCCATCGATGATCCGCAACATTTGGGGCGACCCCGAGCGCTTCAAGAAGAGCTATTACCCCGAGGAACTGGGTGGCTACTACTTGGCGGGCGACGGGGCGATCCGCGACGCCAATGATGGTTACTTCACCATCACGGGCCGCATTGATGACGTGCTCAACGTCTCAGGACACCGCATGGGAACGATGGAAATCGAATCCGCGCTGGTGTCCCATCCACTGGTGGCCGAAGCCGCCGTGGTCGGACGACCCGACGACATCACGGGCGAGGCCGTGTGCGCCTTCGTCGTGCTCAAGCGTACCCGCCCCGAAGGCGGTGAAGCACTGAAGATCGCCGCCGAACTGCGCACCCATGTCGGTATGGAAATCGGCCCCATTGCCAAGCCCAAGGACATCCGCTTCGGCGACAACCTGCCCAAGACCCGATCCGGCAAGATCATGCGGCGCTTGCTGCGTTCGCTGGCCAAGGGAGAGGCGGTCACCCAGGACACTTCGACGCTTGAAAATCCCGCAATCCTCGATCAACTCGGCAAAGCGCACTGAGCCTACTGATAGAAAGAGAAAGCGCCCGCGGGATCCTGCTATAGTCGAGGGTTCCCGGAGAGATGGATGAGCGGTTTAAGTCGCACGCCTGGAAAGCGTGTAAGGGTTAATAGCCCTTCGGGGGTTCGAATCCCCCTCTCTCCGCCAAAACATGAGCCTAAGGGATTGATTCACATAGGCTTTTTTCTTTTATGGCTTGTGCTGTCATCAAATTTATCATCAAACACGCATTGTGGCGCGCATCCATCATCCGCCACTTGGTGCGCTTCATGATTAGATCCCCACAGCACCTGAATCACGCCTGGCGGCGCGATGCGATACAGCGCCGCCAGGCGTGATCTGATGAGGTCTTCATGCACGCCAGTCTTGACGGCGGCACGGACCAATTCGCATGCTTGTTTCCAGGCAGTCCATTCTTGCCCTTGTTCAGGCTTACCCAGTTTTTTGAGCACCTCATTGCGCAGCGCATCCTTTAGCAGGGTCGTGGCGGCCACATTTGCCCCCCATTTTTCCCACTCTGTCTGGGTGCGCGAAAACTGGAGCATCGTGTGAAGCTTGAGGAGCCAGGGCGTCGGCGGCGTGGGCGCAACCAGCCGAAGCGCTGGGGCCTGAGGGGGCAGTATGGCCACGGCATCCTGGACGCTTGACAGGGCCATGTTCTGCAGCGCCAGGGCCAATCGGTGTTCATCGAGATCAATCCATCCATTTTTGACGGCGGTGTGGAGAATTTTTTCGCGCTGTTCCCTTCGAGCTAGACGAGTCCCGGACATCCAGCTTCGCCACACCCTCCCGGAGCCGTCTCCTACACAAAATTGCGACTCAAGTCTGCCAGCGCTCTCCCCAGATCGCCGTCGGATCATCGCGCATAGCGCGCCCCACGACGCGCGAGATGAGTTTGGGGATTGAGGGCCTGGCTTCATGTGATGGTGCTCATCTTGTTCCTAGGAACAAATGATAAACCTAAGTCAGCAACGGGACGCGCAGCATGGTGGGTATGGATCACACGCATATCTACACGCCCACATCGCCGCGCCAAGGCCTCGCCACGGCAGCTCAGGCGGCTTCCTATCTTTCCCTGAGTAGAACCACCTTGTGGCGCCTTGAGCGCCAGGGATCCCTGCAGCCGATCAGAATCGGCCGAGCCCTGCGTTTTCGGTGGTCAGACCTTCAGGGTCTGGCGGGGGGTGAGAAATGATCTCCCGCGCCACCCTGATCGCAGCCTTGCCGCCAGCCGCACGGGCGATGTGCGATGACAAATACATCGACCCAGCCGCCGCGTTCATTGCCTGGTCAGAGGGTCTGACCATGGAGGAGGCGCGCAGCCGGGCCCGGAACGCGGCCAGAAGCTTTGGCAGTAGTTGGCCTGACCATACCCCAGCGCTGGATGTTCATGACCTGCGTGAAATAAAGCATTCATGGGGGGTGCACGTTGCCGATGGCTTGGCTGAGCTGGAAGCTATAGAGGCGGCGGCCTCAGCACTGGCCGCGCCGGATGCCGGTATGCGCCTGCGACTGGCAGACCTCCGCGAGGCGGACACAGCCAGCATGGCCAATGAGTTCAAGCTGACGCTGCGTCGTGCACAACAACTTAAACAGGCAGCCGTTGCCGCGCGTGAAGCTGGGCAGCTCGACTTGTTTTGCGGTGGTGAGCTGTGATCGCCGCGTTCAAATCTTTAACCCTCGGCCGGGCCGTCAGCACGCTCTGGCCCAAGCCCGAATACATCCTCGGCCCCCTGCAGGCCGGCGACGTTGGGCAGATCGCCGGGGCTGATGGACTTGGGAAAAGCTGGGTGGCCCTGGCGGCGGCCTTGGCGGTCTCGAAGGGCCGCCGCGATGTCGCCGGCGGCCTGTGGGACGTGCCGCCGATCAAGGGCAAGGCGCTCTATATCGCGGTCGAGGATCGCGAGCGCGACCATGGCTCGCGCTTGCAGAAGTTAGTCAACTCCTGCGCGGCGGCTGGAGAAATGTCGCAAGTGCGAGAGGATGACGACGACCTGACCATCTGGGCCTTGCAGGGGCAGCGCTGGCCTCTGGTGCAGCCAGCGCAGGGCCGGACGGCACTGCAACCCTACGAGGTGACAGCAGACGCGGAAGAGTTCGCGCGGGCGGTCACAGATTATCGCCTGGTAATCATCGACCCGCTGCGGGCCTTCCACTCGCTGCAAGAGGGCGACGGCGCAGGACTGGACTTTCTTATTCGGTGGCTTGTCTCAGTGGCGATGACAAACCAGCAGGCCCTCCTTGTAGTGCACCACGCCAGCCAGGGCGCAATTTTGGACAAGCGGGAAGATCACCATGCGGGGCGCGGCGCGACGGACTTTGTCGCAGGCTGCCGGGGTGTATGGACACTCCGGGCAGCATCGGAGACAGAAGTGGAGGACGAGGCCGAGAGGAGAAATTGGCGAGTACTGAGCAACGGCAAAGCAAGTCATGGTGCGGAAGCTGCCAAGCGGCTCGTCAGGCGGGAGGAGGGCGGCGTGATGCGCTGCGCGGAGCCAGCGGCCACTGCGCTTGAGAAGAAGAAGGCAGGCCCAGCCGGAGCCGGGCGTGGAATGAATAAATACCTGCTAGCGAAAAACGGGCAATCGCCAGCACTTGAAGGAGAGGAGCATGATGACTGGGAATGAAGTTATTGAAACCCGCCCGCTCACCCCCGCGCGCGTGCGGCTGTTTCAGCCGTCGATTCGGCCAGTCGCCCGGAAGGGGGAATGGCTCGAGACAGCCTGGGGCAGATGCAAAGTGACAGGACGGCTTGGGCAGCGGCACGCCGACATGCTCGAAGCTGTTTTGTTCTGCGCGGAGCGGCGAAAAAACGAAGACGCAGGCACCATCAAGTTGTTGGTCGATCCAGCGCGCGTGCGCAAGGTGCTGAGCGACAAGAGATATAGCCTTGAGCAATGCTGGACTCTGCTCGAAGA
>JAJTBQ010000078.1 GCA_021286835.1 Thiomonas sp. | reverse complement strand
TCCACCTGCATGCGTGGGGCGTAGGCGTTGTGCACCATGTCGGCCTTTTTCACGCTGCGGCAGCCGCGCACGGCGGACAGCGGCTTGCGCAGTTGCAGGCGCTGGCCCACGCCGTCGGCCAGCGCGGCCTGCGACACGAAGGTCAGCGACGTGGCGACGCGCGCGCCGCCGAAGGCACCGAACATGGGGCGGGTGTGCACCGGCTGCGGCGTGGGGATGGAGGCGTTGGCGTCGCCCATCAGTGCGGCGGCGATGAAGCCGCCCTTGAGAATCACACTGGGCTTGACGCCGAACCAGGCCGGACGCCACAGCACCAGATCGGCCCACTTGCCCACCTCCACCGAGCCCACTTCATGCGCGATGCCGTGGGCCAGCGCGGGGTTGAGGGTGTACTTGGCGACATAGCGTCTGGCGCGGAAATTGTCGTTGCGGGACTCGCCCTGCGGACCTGTGGCGCTGGAAGGCGCGGGCAGCCAGCCGCGCTGTGCCTTCATCTTGTGCGCGGTCTGCCAGGTGCGCAGAATGACTTCGCCCACGCGGCCCATGGCCTGGCTGTCGCTGGACATGATGCTGATGGCGCCCAGATCGTGCAGCACGTCCTCGGCGGCGATGGTCTCGCGGCGGATGCGGCTCTCGGCAAACGCCAGGTCTTCGGCGATGCCCGCGTCGAGGTGGTGGCACACCATGAGCATGTCGAGGTGCTCGTCGATAGTGTTGACGGTGAAGGGCCGCGTGGGGTTGGTGGAGGACGGCAGCACGTTGGCCTCGCCCAGCACCTTCAGGATGTCGGGCGCGTGGCCGCCGCCCGCGCCCTCGGTGTGGAAGGTGTGGATGGTGCGGCCCTTGAAGGCGGCAATGGTGTCCTCCACGAAGCCGCTTTCGTTGAGCGTGTCGGTGTGGATGGCGACCTGCACGTCCATGTCCTCGGCCACCGAAAGGCAGCAGTCGATGGCCGCGGGTGTGGTGCCCCAGTCTTCGTGCAGCTTCAGGCCGATGGCCCCGGCCTCGATCTGTTCGCGCAGGGCGTCGGGCCGGCTGGCGTTGCCTTTGCCGAGGAACCCGAGGTTCATGGGAAAGGCATCGGCGGCCTGCAGCATGCGGGCGATGTTCTCCGGCCCCGGCGTGCAGGTGGTGGCGTTGGTGCCGGTGGCCGGCCCCGTGCCGCCGCCCAGCATGGTGGTCACGCCGCTCATCAAGGCTTCCTCGATCTGCTGCGGGCAGATGAAGTGGATGTGGCTGTCGATGCCGCCCGCGGTGAGGATCAGGCCTTCACCGGCCAGAATTTCGGTGCCCGGGCCGATGACCATGTCCACGCCCGGCTGCACGTCCGGATTGCCCGCCTTGCCGATGGCGGCGATGCGCTGGCCGCGGATGCCCACATCGGCCTTGACGATGCCCCAGTGGTCGAGGATGAGCGCATTGGTGATGACCAGATCCATCGCGCCTTCGGCTCGGGTGCGCTGGCCCTGGCCCATGCCGTCGCGGATGGTCTTGCCGCCGCCAAACTTCACCTCTTCGCCATAGCCGCCGGCGCGCAGGGTGTAGTCGTCCTCGACTTCGATGAGCAGATCGGTATCGGCCAGGCGCACGCGGTCGCCCACGGTGGGGCCGTACATCTCGGCATAGGCACGGCGTGAGATCGTGGCCATCACAGCGCCCCCATCACGTCTTGCCGGAAACCGATCACCACCCGGTCGCCCGCGAAGGGCACGAGGGCCACGGTGCGCTGCTGACCCGGCTCGAAGCGCACCGCGGTGCCGCTGGCAATATGCAGGCGCATGCCGCGCGCGGCGGCGCGGTCGAAGCGCAGCGCCGGGTTGGTCTCGGCAAAGTGATAGTGCGAACCGACCTGAATGGGCCGGTCGCCCACGTTCTCCACCACCAGCGCGATGGGCGTGCGGCCGGGGTTGAGCGCGAGGTCGCCTTCAGCGCAGAGCATTTCACCGGGAATCATCGTGGTGTCCTTGGTCGGATCGGTTCACAAGCTCTCAGGCCGCCACCCAGCCGCCCAGCAAGGCCACGCCCATGCTGGCGATGGAGCCGCCGGCCAGCAGCGCGCCCCATCGGCCCGTGCGCCGAAGGGCCAGTCCAGCGCCCAGGCCCACGGCATGCAGCAGCACCGTGGCACTCACCATGCCGGCGATCACGGCCCAGCGCTCGGGCACATCGGCCAGTTCCTCGCCATGGGCCAGCCCGTGGAATACCGCGAAGGCGCCGACGACACCTGCCGCCACCCAGCCCGGCAGGCGCAGACGCACGGCCGCCAACAGGCCGATGACCAGCACCGAAGCCGCAATCATCGGCTCCACCGCGGGCAAGCGCACGCCGGCAAAGCCCAGCAGCGCGCCCGCCAGCAGCATGCTGGCGAATCCCGCCGGCGCCCACAACAGGCGGCGGTCGACGGCCGCCACCGATACCGCACTCCACAGGCCCACGGCCACCATGGCCGACAGATGATCGAGCCCCGTGACCGGATGAATGAAACCGCTGGCGAAGCTGTGATGCAGCCCTGCGTCATTGCCGGTATGCGCCATGGCGGAGGTTGCGGCGGCGAACAAGGCCAGCCCCATCAGCGCCCGGATACGGCTGCGGTTTGTCAAGTGAATGGATGCTTGCATGCGAGGTCTCGTAAAGGCGTTGGGGATGAAGGGGCGGTGCGGTATCAGACGATGGGCTGGTGCACGGTCACCAGCTTGGTGCCGTCGGGGAAAGTGGCCTCCACCTGGATGTCGGGAATGAGTTCGGGCACGCCGTCCATCACGTCGCCGCGGGTGAGCAGGGTGCGGCCCTCGCTCATCAGCTCGGCCACGGTGCGGCCGTCGCGCGCACCCTCCATCACCGCGGCGGTGATGTAGGCGATGGCCTCGGGCACGTTGAGCCTGAGACCGCGGGCCTTGCGGCGCTCGGCCAGCAGCGCGGCGGTGAAGATGAGCAGCTTGTCTTTTTCTCGGGGCGTGAGATCCATGACGTGGCGAGTGCGGTGAGAACGTTGGCGCGAGCTTAGCGCGCAACCCTGGGCCCATCGCGCATCCTGCAAAGCGCGCGGGCCATGCCCCGACGCTGCAAGAAGCAGACCCGCCCCCCGGCATGGGTCTCTTGCGGGGCATCGGCAGGCCGCGACGCGATCGAGCACACCAGACGCACCGTCCTGGTGCAAACGCACCAAACCAGGCTGCCTCGCACGCACGGGTACGGCCACGATGCGCATGGCCTGCAGCCCCGTGGCGTCCCTTGCCCAAAGCTATGCACGAACACCGATATGAAGCCATCGTGAAGCAACTGTCACCCCTCAACAGGGGAGGCGACAAAACCATGGCACGCGACTTGCACAACAGAAGACGTTGCACCCCACTAACACCTTTTGGAGGACACACCAACATGGATCGTCGTACCGCATTGAAGACCGTTGGCGGCGCCGTCGCCGCGGCGGCTGCCAGCACCCTGCCCTTCCCCGCCATTGCCGCGAGCAAGGCACCGATCAAGGTCGGCATCCTGCATTCGCTGTCGGGCACCATGGCCATCTCCGAAACGGCCTTGAAGGACGTGGACCTGATGACCATTGCCGAGATCAACGCCGCAGGCGGCGTGGACGGCCACATGATCGAGCCCGTGGTGGTCGACCCCGCCTCCAACTGGCCGCTGTTCGCCGAGAAGGCGCGCCAGCTCATCAGTCAGGACAAGGTGGCGGCCATCTTCGGCTGCTGGACCTCGGTGTCGCGCAAATCGGTGCTGCCGGTGCTCGACGAGCTCAACGGCCTGCTGTTCTACCCCGTGCAGTTCGAGGGCCAGGAGCAGAACAAGCATGTGGTCTACACGGGTGCTGCGCCCAACCAGCAGGCCATTCCCGCCACCGAATACCTCATGAGCAAGGACGGCGGCGGTGCCAAGCGCTTTTTCCTGCTGGGCACCGACTACGTCTACCCCCGCACGACCAACGCCATCCTCCGCGGTTTCCTGCACTCCAAGGGCGTGAAGGACGCCGATATCGCCGAGGTCTATACGCCGTTCGGTTTCAGCAACTATCAGAACATCGTCGCCGACATCAAGAAGTTCGCCTCGGCTGGCCCGACCTGCGTGATCTCCACCGTGAACGGCGACTCCAACGTGCCGTTCTACAAAGAGCTGGGCAATCAGGGCATCAAGGCCACCGACATTCCGGTGGTCGGCTTCTCCATCGCCGAGCAGGAAATCGCGGGCATGGACATCAAGCCGCTGGTGGGCCAGCTCACCGCGTGGAACTACTTCGAGTCGCTGAAGAATCCGCGCAACGCCAAGTTCGTCAAGTCGTGGCAGGACTATGTGAAAGCCAAGGGCCTGAAAGACTATCCGGTCACCGACGACCCGATGGAAGCCTCCTACATCGGCATCCATCTGTGGAAGCAGGCGGTGGAGAAGGCCAAATCCACCAAGACCGACGAGGTGCGCAAGGCGCTGATCGGGCAGAAGTTCGCCGCGCCCGATGGCTATACCGTCGAAGTGCTGGAGAACCAGTACCTGAGCAAGCCGGTGTTCATCGGCCAGATCAACGACAAGGCGCAGTTCGACGTGGTGTGGAAGTCCAAGGGTCTGGTGAAGGGCGAGTCCTGGAGCCCCTATATCCCCAAGCCGAAGAACGCCTGATTGTTTCAGCCACGCAAACACTCCCCCTCCCAACCTCCCCCACGCCGTGGGGGAGGGGCAAATCGCAGCGCATCGCGATGGTTTGCTCCCTCTCCGCTCGCGGAGAGGGCTGGGGTGGGGAGCCTTGAACGCACTGACCCTGCCCAGTCCCCTCCACCGACCATGCCCCCTCAGCCCCTCCTGTGGCATCGACCCGGCGCATGGCTGCGCATGGCGCTCGGCCTGCTGTTGCTCGGCTCATTGCTCGGCTTGCTGCCCGGCTTGACGCCGCAGGCCCATGCCCTCACCCCACAGGAAGCCCTGGCCCTTTCCAGCGGTGACACCGACGCCAGGATCGCCGCGCTGCACAAGGCCGTGGCCAAGCCCGATCCGCAGCTCGCCGACTTTCTGCACAAGCTGCTCGATGGCGATGTGCAGATCGACGGCACCATGGTGCAGGTCCAGCAAGGCGATGCCTGGATCGACCTGGCGACGGGCAAGGCCGTCACCCCCAGCGACAACGCGCAAGGCGTGGTCAACAACAACTATGTGCGCAAGGAGCTGCAATCGGCCCGCGCCGCGCTCGATCTGTTTTCGCCGCAGCTCGCCCAGCGTCTCAAGGCCGTGCAACATCTGCAGGACGACCCGACCTCGGTCGACCGCGGCCTGGTGGAGCAGGCGCTGAAAACCGAGAAAGACCCGGAGATCCTGCAGCGGCTGCAACTGCTGCACGCCGCCATCCTGCTCACCAGCACCAGCGCCGCCGACCGCCTGGCCGCGGCCAAGGAACTGGCGGCCAGCAACTATCCCGCCGTGCGCGCGCTGCTGCTGTCGCGGCTGGACAAAAAGGACGGCGCCTATTTGGAAAGCTCGCCGCTGGTGCGCACCCAGATCGAAAAAAGCCTCGCCGAGATCGACAGCCGCCTGGCCTGGGGTGAACGTGTGGGCACGCTGTTCTCGGGCATCAGCCTGGGCAGCATCCTGCTGCTGGCTGCGCTGGGCCTGGCCGTCACCTACGGGCTGATGGGCGTGATCAATATGGCGCAGGGCGAGTTCATCATGATCGGCGCCTACGCCACCTATGTGATGCAGGGCCTGTTCCAGCACTTTCTGCCGGGCTATGTGCATTACTCGCTGATCGCCGCGGTGCCCTTCTCCTTCGTCGTGGCGGGGAGCATCGGCATGCTCATCGAGCGCACCATCATCCGCCGTCTGTACGGCCGTCCGCTCGAAACCCTGCTGGCCACCTGGGGCATCAGCCTGGTGCTGATCCAGGCGGTGCGCAGCCTGTTCGGGCCGCAGAACGTGCAGGTGGACAACCCGCCGTGGATGTCGGGCGGGCTGAACGTCATGGCCAATCTCATCCTGCCCTACAACCGCATGGTCATCATCGCCTTCACGGTGGTGGTGCTGCTGGGGATGTGGCTGCTGATCAGCCGCACGCGACTGGGGCTGTTCGTGCGCGCCGTCACGCAGAACCGTCCCATGGCTTCCTGCGTGGGCGTGCGCATCGCGCGGGTGGACATGCTGGCCTTCGGTCTGGGCACGGGCATCGCGGGTCTGGCGGGCTGCGCGCTCAGCCAGATCGGCAATGTCAGCCCTGAGATGGGCACGGGCTACATCGTCGACTGCTTCATGGTCGTGGTGCTGGGCGGCGTGGGCCAGCTCACCGGCACGGTGGCCGCAGCCATGGGCCTGGGGGTGGCCAACACCCTGCTCGAAGGCGTGGCGGGCGCGGTGCTGGCGAAGATCGCCGTGCTGGTGGCCATCATCCTGTTCATTCAGAAACGCCCGCAGGGCATGTTCGCCCTCAAGGGTCGCAGTGTGGAAAGCTGAGCACCCATGGCCGCCATCCTCAACGAATCGGGCACGCTGGTGCCGCCGCCGCGGGTGCAATTGCAGTCGCCCACGGCCTTTCTGCCGCTGTGGGGCTGGGCCGCGCTGATCGGCTTTCTGCTGCTGGCCACGGTGCTGGTGCCGCTGCTGGCGCTGGCCCTGCCGCAGGGCAGCAGTCTGCATCTGTCGCCATACTGGGTCGGGCTGTCGGGCAAGATTCTGTGCTACGCCATGGTGGCGCTGGCCATGGATCTGATCTGGGGCTACGCCGGCATCCTGTCGCTGGGCCACGGCCTGTTCTTCGCCCTGGGCGGCTATGCCATGGGCATGTACCTGAACCGGGCGATGAATGCGGCCAGCGGCAACCTGCCCGACTTCATGCAGTTCATGCAGTGGACGCACTTCCCCTGGTACTGGGTGGGCACCGAGCATTTCGCCTGGGCGCTGTTCCTGGCGGTGGCCGCGCCCGGCCTGCTGGCCTTCGTGTTCGGCTTTTTCGCCTTCCGCTCGCGCATCAAGGGGGTGTATTTCTCCATCATCACCCAGGCCCTCACCTATGCGGCCATGCTGCTGTTCTTCCGCAACGAGACCGGCTTTGGCGGCAATAACGGCCTCACCGACTTCAAGGTGCTGCTGGGCTTTCCCATGGGCACGGCGGGCATGACGGTGTCGCTGTTCGTCGCCAGCAGCCTCACCCTGGTGTTGATGTTTCTCTTTTCGCGCTGGCTGGTGCGCAGCAAGTTCGGCCGCGTGCTCACCGCCGTGCGCGATGCGGAGAGCCGGGTCATGTTCTGCGGCTACAACCCGCTGTGGTTCAAGCTCGGGGTGTGGACGGTGTCGGCCATGATGTGCGGCATCGCGGGTGCGCTGTATGCACCGCAGGTGGGCATCATCAACCCCGGCGAAATGTCCACCTCCAACTCGATCGAAATTGCGATCTGGACCGCCATCGGCGGACGCGGCACCCTGATCGGCCCCATCGTCGGCGCGGTACTCGTGAACGTGGCCAAGAGCTGGCTGACCGTGTCCATTCCCCAGGTTTGGCTGTATCTGCTGGGCGGGCTGTTCATCGTGGTCACGCTGTATGCGCCTTACGGCATCGTCGGCTTGGTGAAGCAATGGAGGACGCGCCGTGGCTGAACTCGACTGGCGGGACATCGTGTACCAGCAGCCCCAGCCCGAACTCGGTGGCGATGCATCGGCGGGCTACGGCCATGTGCTGCAGCCCGGCGTGGACCTCAGCCACGGCGTGGCCCTCTACCTCGACGACATCAGCGTGAGCTTCGACGGCTTTCGCGCCCTCAACAAGCTCAGCCTCTCGCTCGACGTGGGCGAGCTGCGCTGCATCATCGGCCCCAATGGCGCGGGCAAGACCACGATGATGGACGTGATCACCGGCAAGACCCGACCCGACGCCGGTACCGCCTTTTTCGGCCAGACCATCGATCTGCTCAAGCTGCGCGAGGCCGAGGTGGTGGCCGCCGGCGTGGGCCGCAAGTTCCAGAAGCCCACGGTGTTCGAGGACTTGAGCGTGCAGGACAACCTGGAACTGGCGCTCAAGTCGGACAAACGCGCGCGCGCCACCCTGTTCTTTCGCCTCAGCGCCGCGCAGCGCCAGCGGGTGGAGGAAGTGCTCGAACAAATCCGCCTGCACGACCAGGCCGGGCGCCGGGCGGGCGACCTGTCGCACGGCCAGAAGCAATGGCTGGAGATCGGCATGCTGTTGATGCTCGAACCTCAGCTCCTGCTGCTCGACGAACCTGTCGCCGGCATGACCGACTTTGAGACCGATCGCACCGCCGAACTCTTTCTCTCGCTGGCCGGCAAGCACACCCTGATGGTGGTCGAGCACGACATGGAATTCGTGCGCAAGATCGCCGACAAGGTCACGGTGCTGCACGAAGGCAGCGTGCTTGCCGAAGGCAGCCTGGA
>JAJTBQ010000077.1 GCA_021286835.1 Thiomonas sp. | reverse complement strand
GCGACCGAGCCAGCCCGATGGTCGACCGCTCCGAGGCGCAATCGCCGGGCGGGTAGGAGGCGGTGGGTACCCTCATGCCCTACCGTGAGCGCGTTCCGGCTGGCCCATGAAAGCGTCGGCGCTCATGCAGACCGCTAGACTTCGCACCATTCCCCCATCACGGCATCGATTTCTGCCTCTTGTTTCGGATTCCGACGTCCCTTGTTCAGAACATTCCAAGCCCTTTGGATCGGGTTACTCGTGCTGTGCACGTTGGGCGGTTGCGCCTCGCTGCAAAGTCCCGCCGGTGCGCAGGCACCCGAAGCCGCAGTGAGCGCCGACTCGGCTCCGAGTGTGCCGTGGTGGACAGAGGTCGACGACCCCTTGCTGGCTCGGCTGATCGACCACGGGCTGGCGGCGGACCCGCTCCTGGTCCGCGAAGCCCGTGCCCTGGCCGACCTGCAGGCGCGCTCGCAGCAGTGGCGCTTCCGCCTCGCCCGCTGGGTCGGCCGCATGCTGCTGCAGATGCCCGATTCTCCCGAGGTGCAGGCCGTGCGGCTGGCTGACGCGCGCCAGCGCAAGGCCGCGCGCATCGCGCGCGCCTACGTCGAGGTGCGCCGCCTGCAATGGATCCTGGCCTTGCGCCAGGCGTTCCAGGATCAGTTCCACGACGATGCCGATTTCGCGCGCTGGCGCTACGAGGCCGGGCTGGTCTCGGGGGTTGACAGCGGGCTGGCGGCGTCGCTGATCGGCGCCAATGCGAGCGCGCTTGTCGACACGCGCGCTCGCCTGGCCGCGGTCGAAGCGACGCTGGCGCGGCGTGCGGCGGTTGCGCCATGGCAACTGGGATTCTGGATCGCCGACGGCGCTCAAGTGCCTTGGCTCGACGCCGACGGCGCGGCCGCGGCGGCATGCGACGACGCGCAAGCGGCTGGCCTGCGCGCCGCGCTGGCCGAGGTGCGGGCGCGCGAGGCCGCGCTGCCCGAGCTCGAGCGCGACGCCGAGCGCACCGCGGACGATGCGCGCGCTGCCTACCGCCTGGGGACCGGCGATTTCGCCACTCTGTACGTGGCGCAAACCGCGCAACTGGCGGTGCGCGAGGCACGCATCGCCACCCGGGCGCGGCTCGCGCGCGCGGCGATCGATCTGTGGACCGATGCCGGTCTGCGCAGGAACCAGGCCAGGCTGCGCGAGCCGACGCGCAGCCCGGTCGGAGACATGCCGATGGCAGCCGGAGACTGCCGTGGCTGAGCCGGACGACGCCTCGCAGGTCGATGCGCTGCTCGACGCGCGCCCACGCAGTCGCGCGCGGCGCTGGATCAGCATCGCGCTGCTGCTGCTGACGCTGGGGGTGGTGGGCAGCTTGCTACTGCGTTTTCTCGAGGGCAACACGACACCGTACTACATGGCTCCGATCATTCGCGGCGACCTCCATCCGCAGTTGTCCATCAAAGGCCGGGCCTACCTGGTAGGCGAAATCACGGTACACGCGCCGCGAGACGCCTTGATCACCGCGGTACCGGTGGCTCCGGGCGCCACGGTGGCGCCCGGCCAGGCGCTGGCCGTGGTGGATACCAGCGCTTTTGCACAGGCCATCGATGCCGACCGCCTGGCGCTGGCCGCCGCGCACGACCAACTGGCGCGTGCCTTCGTGGAGTCCAGGCTGGCCGGCGCCCGGATCGCGCGGTACGACAAGGTGTGGCGCGAGTCGAACCACCGCGTGCCCTCGCTGGACGAGATGGACACCGCGCGCGCTGCGGTGCGCAGCGCGGCACTCGCGGTGCGGCGGGATCGTGCTCTGCTCGCTGCAGCCCAGCGCCGCCTCGACGACGACATGGCCAATCTGCAGGCCACGCTGCCGCGCGCTCCCATCGCCGGCGTGGTGGTCCGGCCGCTAGTGACGCCGGGAAGTCAGGTCCGGGCCGGACAGCCGCTGCTCGAACTGGCGCCGCTGGACGCCCCCGCGCGCGTGATCGTGCCGCTGCCCCCTGGTATCGGGCCGCTGCCTGCGGGCCAATCGGCACGCGTGGTCATCTCCGGGATCGATGGCGCAGAGCGCGCTGCCACTTTGCTGCGTACCGCCATCGACCCAGCGGGTGTGCGCCAGGCCGTGTTCGCGCTGGCGGCCGACCCGCGCATCCCGCCGGCCGCCGCGGCCACGCTCAAAATGACCCTGCCGGTTCGCCACAATGTGCTGCTGGCGCCGAACACGGCGCTGACCTTCGCCCCCCATTGCTCGACGCAACCCGAACTCGAACGCAGCAGCCTCTGCCTGCTTAATCGCGACGGCACGGCGCGCAGTGTGTCCATCATCGCCGGTCCCAGCGACGGCCATCGCACACAGATCCTCGGCGGGCCGGTGCGTCCGGGACAGTTGACGATCATCGGCTGGCGCGAGGCGCCGGGCGCGTCAGGCCCGAAACCCGGTCCTCCGGCCCATGACCCACCCATCGCGCCATCGACCCCCACGGCACCATGACCCCCTCCGCTCCCAAGTTCACCCGCCGCCAGGCCGGCGGCGCGCTTGCTTCGCTGGCCGCCGGGCTGCTGCAACCCGGCATGGCCTTCGCCGCAGGCGGCGGCCGCTGGGGGGCGCCACGTCCGTTTTCCCGGGATCTACTGGTCGAGCGCGCGCGCCGGCTCGCGGGCCGGCCCTATGTGGCGCCCCGGCCGTCGGCGCACGCGGTATCGGACTCTGACGCCTTCGTGCGCCTGACCTACGGCGCCGCCGAGGCGGTGACGGGCACGGTGCGCCTGTTCCCGCCACGCCGCGGCGTGGCGCCGCTGGCCGTGTCGATCCATGTCGTCGACCACGGCGTGGCCAGGAGACTGATCGACACGCATGGGCTGTTCGGCGGCGGACAGACCGCCGATCCGGCCGGCTGGCGCGTACTGGCGCCAGACGCGCGCACCGACTGGATGGCTTTTCTCGGGGCCTCGTACTTTCGCTGCTCGGGGACGTCCAACCGCTACGGCCTCTCGGCACGGGCCATTTCGGTGAACACCGGCCTGCCGGGGCCGGAGGAGTTCCCAGTATTCACCGACTTCTGGATCGAGCAGCCGTCGGACGACCACGTGATCACCCACGCCCTACTCGACGGCCCTTCGCTGGCGGGGGCCTACGCCATCGACACCTGGCGTCACGAGGGCGTGGACGTGCTGCAGGACGTGCGTTGTGCACTATTCCTGCGCCGCGATGTGCAGCGCCTGGGCATCGCCCCGCAGACCAGCATGTTCCTCTACGACCAGACGCGCGCTGACGGCATGCCACACACCCATCCGATCGGCGATTGGCGCCCGCAGGTGCACGACTCCGGGGGCCTGGCAATCCGCACCGGAGCCGGCGAGCGCATCTGGCGCCCGCTCCACAACCCGGCTAAGGCGCGCATGAGCGCCTTCCGCGCTGATCACCCGAGCGGATTCGGCCTCATGCAGCGCGATCGCGACTTCACCAACTACGAGGACGACGAGTTGTTCTACGAACAGCGGCCTTCGCTGTGGGTGCAGCCCCAGGGAGACTGGGGCACGGGCAGCGTGATGCTCTACGAGATGGCGTCGATCTCGGAGACCGTGGACAACATCGGCGCATTCTGGGTTGCCGACGAACCGGCGCGCGCCGGACAGCGCCGCGACGTGGCGTACCGGTTGACGTGGACATCCGCCGATCCCAGCACAGACGCCAACGCGCACTGCTGCAATCTGTTGATCGGGCCGGCCGGCCCGGCCGACACCCCGCCCGATCCTGCCACGCGCAAGTACGTGTTCGACTTCCGCGGCGATGTGCTGGCCGGGCTGGGTGATGCCAGCGGCGTGCAGGCGCTGACCAACCTGCCGGCTTCCGCGGTCATGGGCCTGCGCACCCATCGCCTGTACGGCCGCAGGAACTCCTGGCGCGTTGTGCTGGACCTGCGCCTGACGGGGCTGGCGCAAAAGGAGTTCCGCGTGTTCCTGCGCCGCGGGACGCAGGCGCTCAGTGAGACCGTCGTGGTCACGCTCGAGGATTGAGTAACCGCGCACGCATACGCCATGTCCGCTAATCACGCGATGAACCCCGCGCCCCCGATGCTGCCTCCCGAGGCCGCGCTGGACATGCCTATCCAGCGCCTGGACGGTCCGCCTCCGGGGGCGATCGAGGTGAAGACCCAGCCGCACGGCCTGCTGATCAAGCGCCTGCTGCTCATCGCGCTGACGGCCGTGCTCGCGCTCGCGGCGTCCACGCAACTGCGCATGGTGCTCGCGCGCGAACAGGTCAACGCACTCGACCTCGTGCTGCTGGTGGCGTTCGTGCCGCTGTTCGCGTGGATCTCCTTCGGTTTCGTGAATTCGGCAATCGGCTTCTACAAGCTGATCAGCGGGGATCATCCGGGCTTCACGCCGGTACCCAGCCCGGCGCAGCCGCTGCGCCATCGCGTCGCGGTACTGATGCCTGTCTACAACGAGGATGTCGACGCCACCTTCGGCCGCGTGCGCACCATGGCGCGCTCCATCGCTGCGGCAGGTGGAGCCGCCTGGATCGACTTTTTCGTGCTGAGCGACTCGAGCGAGGACAACGGCGAGCGCGAGCAGGCGGCGTGGCTCGCGTTGGCGCGCGAGGCCCCCATCGCGGTGTACTACCGCCGGCGCGAGCACAACACCGCACGCAAACCGGGCAACATCGCCGATTGGGTGCGCCGGTTCGGCGCCGCCTATGAGTGCATGCTGGTGCTCGACGCCGACAGCCTGATGAGCGGTGACGCCATCGTGGGCATGGCGTCGATCATGGAGGAGCGGCCGTCGATAGGGTTGCTGCAGACGGTGCCGATGATCACCAACGCGCGCACCCTGTTCCAGCGCTGGATGCAGTTCGCCAGCGAAGCCTACGGCCCCATCGCCACAGCGGGCCTGCTGTGGTGGTCGGGCTCGGAGGCCAATTTCTGGGGCCACAACGCGATCGTGCGCACGCGCGCGTTCGCGCAGAGCTGCGGCCTGCCCGAGTTGCCGGGCAAGCATCCCTTCGGCGGCCATATTCAGAGCCACGACATGTTCGAGTCGGCTCTGCTTCGCCGACGCGGCTGGGCGGTTCACATGGTGATGATCGACGGCAGCTACGAGGAATTCCCGCCATCGATCATCGACTACGCCAAGCGCGACAAGCGCTGGATGCAGGGTAACCTTCAACACCTGCGGCTGCTCGGCACCTCGGGGCTGCACTGGGCCAGTCGGCTGCACCTGCTGCTCGGCGCCTCGGCCTACCTGACCTCGCCGGGTTGGCTGTTGCTGCTGCTGACCAGCGCATTGCAGGTGATCTTTTCCCGCGAGGCCACGCTGATGGGGATCTCGACTTCCTGGGTGCTGTGGCTCACTCTACTGCTGTTGTTCGGTCCCAAGCTGATGGGATTGACCTGGATGCTGGCGTCCGCCGCCCGCAGGCGCAGCTTCGGCGGCGCTGCGCGCATCGTGCGATCCGTGGCGCTCGATATTCCCCTGGCGATCCTGATGGCGCCGGTGATCATGATGACCCAGACCAAGAGCTTGCTGGCAATGGCGCTGGGAATTCCCTCCGGCTGGTCGGCCCAGGTGCGCGAGGCTCGCCGCATCCCGGTGCTGTCGACCCTTGCCGACCTGCGCGAGCACCTCGTGCTCGGCCTGGCCTTCGCCGCGCTGGCCTGGTTCGACCCGGTGGTCGGCCTGTGGTTCTCGCCGATCACGCTCGGGCTGCTGAGTTCGCCCTGGCTGATTAGCTGGACCTCCAGCGAGCGCCTGGGAACCCTGGCCCATGCCTTGGGCTTTTTCTGGGTGCCGGCTCCGCAACTGGGGGAAGATAGACCGGAGCCGGATTCCTGAGCGCCCCCAGACCAGCCGCTGCGCGTCAGGCCCCCGCGGCGCAATGGTCAGGTTTGGACGTAACTGCGCTGCACGGCGAGCGGCGGCGGCGTGTACTGGTAGATCCAAGTTTCGGTGAGCGCCTGGCCGTCGAGCTGCAGGAACAGCCTGAGGTTGATCGGTTCGCCGGCCTCATCGGGCACCAGATCGAACATCGCGCGCCAGCCCTTGAGGGGCAGCAACGGGCGGGCCGACACGAGTTGTACGTGGCCCTGCGAGGTGCTGACCACGGCGCGGACTTTGTCGCTGGCGACCAGCATCGGCAGATCACCGCCGACGAAATCGATCACGAAGCGCCAGGAAAACTCACTGCGCTTCTGGCCGACGATCCCGCCGATGCCGTCGCGGGTCGCTTGGACGTGTCCGAGTCGGGATTCGAAGGGATTCTCGCGGCACCAGTACAGGCGGTAGCCGTAGCTGTAGTCGCGGCCGGGAACGATTTCCTCGGCCGGATTCCAGAACGCCACGATGTTGTCCATCGTCTCATCGATGGTGGGGATTTCCACCAGCATGACCGCGCCCTTGCCCCAGGCGCCCTTTGGGGCGACCCAGCAACTCGGCCGCCGGTCGTACCAGACCCCGTCGTCCTGGTAGTCGGCGAAGTCGTGGTCGCGCTGCATCAGGCCGAAACCGCGCGGATTGTCGTCGAGGTAGGAATTGACATGGAGATGCGCCGGGTTGGTGAGCGGCCGCCAGATCCACTCTCCGACGCCGGTGTGCATCTGCAGGCCGTCCGAGTCGTGGATCTGCGGGCGCCAGTCGTCGGCCACCCGGTGGTCGTTTTCCCCGACCAGATACATGCTGGTGCCCGGCGCGATGCCGAGGCGCTCGATCCGACGGCGCGGGTAGAGCGTGAAGTCCACGTCCATCACGAGCGTGCTCGCCACATCGATGATGAAACGATATGCGCCGGTGACGCTCGGGGAGTCGAGCAGGGCATACACGGTGAGCAGCGTCGATTCGGGTGCGGGCTTCTGCAGATAGAAGGCGACGAAGTCGGGGAATTCCTCCGGCCGGGCCATGCCTGTGTCGATCGCCAGTCCACGCTGTGACATGCCGTACTGGCCGCTGGCGTCGACGGCGCGGAAGTAGGAGGCGCCCTGGAACACCGCCCGGTCGTCCGCCCAGTTGGTGTGAAACAGCACATTGAATCCGGAAAAGCCCAATTGCTTCGGGATCTCATCGGGCTTCAGTCCAGAGCGGCTGTAGTCGAACAGGTCAGGATCGAACGGGATCAGGCGCGCGATGTTCTGCTCCAGGGCATACATGCGCACCGGGCGCGTGAGGTTGTAGCCGAGGTAATCGAAGCGGATGCGAAAGAAGAGATCATCCTCACACCACAGCGTGCGCTCGGAACGGTAGCTGATCGACTGCCACTGGTCCCAGGAGAGCTTCTGCACCGCAGCCGGCAGCGGCGCGACCGGTTCGCTGTAGGCGGTGAGCGATTTCGCCTGCGCCAGCCCCTTCAGCCAGGCGAAGGAGAACTGCTGCGGCGCCCCGAAGTGCGCGATGCCGCGCGCCGGCGCCGATGGCGGCGGCCGCTTTTCTTGCTTGAATTCCATTGGCCAGGGCGCCAGCGCGGCGAAATTCGCCGCACTGCCCCGCAGAAAATCGCGTCGATGCATCAATGTGTCCTCAGTTCTTGCGCCAGGGGATCGGCCAGCGCCATCGGTGCGCAGCGATGGCGTCATTCATGGAGTTGACCAACTTTCGTGGACGGTTACTGGTTTGATTCTCAAACCGTTTCGGGCGTTGTCTCGGTATGCACGACGGCATCATCGACAACATCAAACAGGGCCTGGTTGCTCCTTTCAAAATTCAGCGGTGAAAGATAGCCCAGGCCGCTGTGACGGCGCCGGGGGTTGTACCAGCCTTCAATCCAGGTGAAGACTGCCATGCGGGCTTGAGCCTTGCTCTGGAAGGTGTTGCGCTCGATGAGTTCGCCTTCCAGGCTGGCAAAGAAGCGCTCGGCCATCGCGTTGTCGTAGGCATCGCCCACCGTTCCCATCGAGGGTCGCACCTGCATCTGCCGGCATCGCTCACCAAAGGCCAGGCTCGTGTACTGGCTGCCCTGGTCGCTGTGGTGGATGACGCCCCTGGGTTTGCGCTGCTCAAGGGCCATGTTCAGGGCCGCGAGCACGAGGTCAGCGGTCATGCGTTCTCCCATGGCCCAGCCCACCACACGCCGGCTCCAGACATCGATGACCACGGCCAGGTAGAGGAAGCTCATCCAGGTTGGCACGTAGGTCATGTCAGCCACCCACAGCTGGTTCGTGCCAGTGGCGTGGAAATGCCGGTTGACCAGGTCATGGGCAGGGGTCTGCCGTTTGTCGCGGCGAGTCGTCACGGTGAAGCCCCGGCGCTTGCTGATGCCGTGGATACCGGCTTGCCGCATGAGACGGGCCACACGCTTGCGGCTGATGCACACGCCTTGCTCAATGAGCTCGGCTCGTACCCGTGGCATGCCGTAGGACTCGTAGGAGTCCTGGTGAATCTGGCGGATGCGCTCGGTCATCACCGCGTTGGCGATGCTGCGCTG
>JAJTBQ010000076.1 GCA_021286835.1 Thiomonas sp. | reverse complement strand
CACCACCGGCACCCGGGCGTTGATGCAATGGGCGGCGATCTGCGCGCCCATGACACCTGCACCGAGCACCGCGACCTTGCGGATATGGATCGTCTGCGTCATGTCAGTTCCTTTGAGGATTCAGGGAATTCAGGCGAACACCGCCTCGGTGTCCATCAGGTTCTTCGCACCACTGCGCGCCATGCGGATGGCGGCGGCGGATTCGGGATACAGGCGGCCAAAGTAGAAGCGCGCCGTCTGCAGCTTGGCCTGATAGAACGGCGCATCGTCGCCCGCGGCGATCTTGCGCATCGCCACCTGGGCCATGCGGGCGAAGGCGTAGGAGAACACCACATGGCCGGCCACGCGCAGATACGGCACGGCGGCCGCGCCGACTTCGTCCTTGTCGGCCATGGCCTTCATGCCGAGCTCCATGGTGAGTTTCTGCACCTTGTCGGCCAGGTCGGCCAGCGGGTTGACGAACTCCTGCATGGCCTCGTTCACGCCTTCCTCTTCGATGAAATCGGTGAGGATCTTGCCGAACTTGCGCAGCCGCGCGCCGCCGTCCATCAAGACCTTGCGGCCCAGAAGATCGAGCGACTGGATGGTGTTGGTGCCCTCATAGATCAGGTTGATGCGGGCGTCGCGCACGAATTGCTCCATGCCCCATTCGCGGATGTAGCCGTGGCCGCCGAACACCTGCAGGCATTCGTTGGTAGCCTGAAACCCGTTGTCGGTGATGAAGGCCTTGACGATGGGCGTCAGCAGGGAGACGAGATCGTCGGCCTCCTTGCGCGCCTCGGCGTCCGGGTGGTGCAGCGACTGGTCGAGCAGCAGCGAAATCCAGTAAGCCAGAAAACGCCCGCCTTCGGCCCAGGCACGGGCGGTCAGCAGCATGCGCCGCACATCGGGATGCACCAGAATCGGATCGGCCGGCTTGTCGGGCGCCTTCGGCCCCGACAGGGCGCGCATCTGCAGGCGGTCGCGGGCGTAGGCCAGCGCGTTCTGGTAGGCCACTTCGGTCAGCCCGAGCGACTGCATGCCCACGCCCAGACGCGCGCCGTTCATCATCACGAACATCGCCGCCAGGCCCTTGTTGGGCTCGCCCACCATCCAGCCGGTGGCGTCTTCGAGGGTCATTTGGCAAGTGGAGTTGGCGTGGATGCCCATTTTGTGCTCGATGCCGGAGCAGAAGATGCCGTTGCGCTCGCCCACGTTGCCTTGCTCGCCGGGCATGAACTTGGGCACGATGAACAGCGAGATGCCCTTGCTGCCCTCGGGCGCGCCCGGCAGCTTGGCCAGCACCATGTGCACGATGTTGTCGGCCAGATCATGCTCGCCACTGGAGATGAAAATCTTCTGTCCGCTGATCTTGTAGCTGCCGTCGGCCTGCGGGACGGCCTTGGTGCGGATCAGGCCGAGGTCGGTTCCGCAATGCGGCTCGGTCAGACACATGGTGCCCGTCCACTCGCCCGCCACCAGTTTGGGCATATAGAGCGCCTTCTGCTCGGCGCTGCCATGCACGTTCAGCAATTCCGTTACGCCCTGCGTGAGACCGGGATACATGGTCCAGGCCTGGTTGGCGGCGTTCTGCATCTCGTGCACGGCACTGCCCACCAGATGCGGAAGACCCTGCCCGCCGAACTGGGGCTCGGCCGTGAGCGAGGTCCACCCCGCCTGCACGAACTGATCCCACGCGGCCTTGAAGCCCTTGGACGTCGTCACGCTGTGCGTCGCCGCGTCGAAATGGCAGCCTTCTGCATCACCGCTGGCGTTGAGGGGCTGCAGCACCTCGCTGCAGAACTTGCCCGCCTCTTCGCACACCTGATTGATCAGGTCGGCGTCGACCTCGGCATAGGGCGGCAGTTCCTTGAGCAGGGTTGTGGCGTCGAGCACTTCGTGCATGACGAACTGCATGTCGCGCAGCGGTGGGTTGTATTGGGGCATCGGGGTCTCCTGAAATCGGTGTTGAAAGGTGAGCAATGAGGTGGCCAATGAGGGGATCAATGCTGGGTGGCGTCGCTCGCGGCGCGCGCTTCCGGCAGGCAAGACAAGAGCAGCGGCAGCCCTTCAGGCGTGGCCCTGTCGCGCAGCAGCGCGTCAAGGCTGCGGCAGGCCAGCGCGAGACTGTTGGGGAGCTTGAGCAGGCGGGCGTCGTGGTGCAGGGCGAGGATGTAGCCGTGGATCTGGAACATGAGCTGCTGCGGATCAGTGTCGGGCTTGAGATGGCCGGCCTCGATCGCCTGTGCAATGGCGCGGCGCACCGCGTCGTGCCAGGTCTGGATCATGGCCACCAGCGCATCCCGCACCGTGCCCGGCCGATCGTCGAACTCCACCGCGCTGGAGATATAGATGCAGCCGGTCTCCATTTCCACGCTCACCCGCTGCAGCCAGCGCTGCACCATGGTGGCCAGGCGAGGCATGCCGCGAGGCTGTTCAATGGCGCGATAGAACACCTCTTGCTCGAACTGGTCGTGGTAGAGCCGAATGACGGCGATCTGCAGTTCCTCGCGCGAGCCGAAATGGGCGAACACGCCCGATTTGCTCATCTCCATCCGATCGGCCAGCACCCCGATGGACAGCCCCTCCAACCCGATGCGGCCCGCCATTTGCAAGGCACAGTCGACGATGGCCTGCCGCGTCTGCCGGCCTTTGGCCGATCCGCTGGGGGTCGGCTCTTCAGACAAGGCGGCAGTCTGGTCCCGTTTGGCCGGGGCCTTCGCGCCGGCCGTCCTGCGTGGAGCGCGGCGCGAAGCAAGGGGAGAGCGGATGGCGGTCATGTCAGGGGCTGTGCGCGGGGCATCCAAAAAAACGAACGGTCGTACTATTTCTGATTCTCGGCGCTTTGTCAACCACAACCGCCGTAGGGCATGCGGCGTCATCCCCCTCGTCCGAGGGCAGACATGGCCAGGCCGGGCTGACCGCGAAATCAGATAGATCAAACCCCCCAGGGGTATGCGTTCAACGCCGCAGCTCACTCCGATCTAAAACCGTCCCGGCGCTGGCATGCCGATCTTCTCCGCGTGAGCTGGAGCCGTGGCCTGTCCATAGCGCGGAGACAGGTTGTCGGCCGAAGAAGGCGTTGGACGCGGCTGGCCACGACGATCGCAATGATGCTGGCAGCGGTCGCCGAGATAACCCGCACCCTGTGCGGCTACTTCCAGTAAGTAACAGCGAGCCGCCGCTCTCGACCCATTCAAGTTTTCATGAACGCCAAACTTACCGCCGCGACCAGTCATTTGATGCTGATGACGACCTTGCCCTTTGCGTGGCCTGACTCGACGTAGGTCAGCGCTTCGTTGGTGGATTCGAAAGGGAACACCTTGTCGATGACGGGGCGGATCGCTCCTGCTTCGATGAGACGGGTGATCTCCTGCAGCTGGGCGCCGTTCGCCTTCATGAAGAGGAAGGCGTAATCCAGGCCGCGGCGCCTTGCCCTTCGCCTGACGCCGGAGCTCAGCAAGCGCATGACCAGCCTCACGAACCCCGGCGCGCCGATCGCCCGGCCGAACTCGGGGTCCGGTGGCCCGGAGATCGAGATGAGTTTGCCGCCGGCCTTGAGCACCTGAAGCGATTTGTCCAGCGTCTGGCCATCCTGGCTGTTCAGTGCTAGGTCGTAGTCGCGCAGGAGGTCTTCAAAATTCTGGGTCTTGTAGTCGACGACCACGTCAGCGCCAAGCTCCTTCACGAGCGCAGCATTGGCCGCGCTCGTCGTCGTGGCGACGCTGGCGCCCAGATGCTTGGCCAGCTGGATGGCGAACGTGCCCACGCCGCCGGAGCCGGCCTGGATGAAGACCTTCTGCCCGGCCCTCAACTGGGCCTTTTCAACCAGCGCCTGCCACGCCGTCAAACCGACCAGCGGGATGGAGGCAGCCTGCTCCATCGTCAGGCCCCTGGGCTTGAGCGCCAGCGACGACTCCCTGACCGGGACATATTCGGCGAAGCTGCCGATGCGGAAGTCGTCGACCCGCGCATAGACCTCATCGCCCACCTTGAACTTGCGCGCCTGCGAGCCTGCCTTCACCACCACACCCGCAACATCGTGCCCCAGGACGAGGGGGAGGCGATAGGGCAGGATGAGCTTGAACTCGCCGTCCCTGAGCTTGAAGTCCAGCTGGTTCACACCCGCGGCGTGGACCTCGACCAGCAGTTCATCATCGCGCAGTTCCGGGGTCGGCATGTCCGCCAGGCGCAAGGCGCGCTTCTTTTCGTAGCGATCGGCGACGAATGCTTTCATGATGTTTTCACCCTGTGTGCCATGTCGAGTTGCAAATCGCGTCGAATCCCGGCGTCCACCAACCCGGAGGGTGCAAACCGGCGCAGCAGTCGCAAGCGGTTCGCAAGCCCGCCCGCCGTGTATCTGAGCCTCGGACGAGCGGCGCTGGCAGCTTTCAGCACGACTTCGGCCACGACGCCCGGCTGGTCCGCCGTGGTCATCACCCGCTTCACGCGCTGGCTCACGGCAGCGCGAACCTCGCGGTACGCGTCGAGCTTGGCGTCGGGCTCCAGGAAGTTCGCGTCGAACGGCGTCTTCGTGTACGCGGGCTCGATGACCGAAACCCGGATGCCCATGGTGCGCAGCTCATGGTCGAGCGACTCGGAATAGCCTTCGATCGCATGCTTTGTCGCGGCGTAGAGTGCCCCGTAGGGCATGGGCAGAAAGCCGAGCACCGAGCCGATGTTGATGATGCGCCCGGCACCCTGGCGGCGCATGTGCGGCAGGACGGCGCGCGTCATGCGGATGAGCCCGAAGAAGTTGGTGTCGAAGATGGCCCGGGCCTGCGCCATCGAGCTTTCCTCCGCGCCCGCGGGAGCGACCCCGAAGCCGGCGTTGTTGACCAGCAGGTCAATGCGCCCCTCCAGCTGCATCAGGCGCTCGACCGCAGCGGCTACCGACGCATCGCTGGTCACGTCGAGCGGCAGCATCTCGAATGCGCGCCCGCCAGCCTCGCCGCCGCGCCGGCTCGTGCCGTAGACCTTGTGGCCCGCCTTGGCGAGCAGTTCGGCGGTGGCCTGGCCAATGCCCGAGGATGCACCGGTCACGAGGGCAATCCTGCGATTCTTCATGTTCATGGGGTTCTCCGTCAGCAGTTCGGGTTTGGAAATTCGGCTTCAGGCATTGCCTTGAAGTCTCTTTGCGTGATGATCATCATGTGTAAAGACGAGCGAAATGGCCTTGTTCATCTGCGGGATCAAGACGTTGAAGGCAGCAGATGCTTGAGGGCTGCAGCGCACAGGCTGTCCGACAGACCTGGGTCGTCGACGGCGCGCGCCAGCAGCAGGGTGCCGACCATGGTGGACAGCGTCACGAGCGCCTGTTCATGAGCATCGGGTCGCCCCCAGTCGGGCGACTGACGCGCGACGAGGTCGATCATTTCCTTGATATGCCGGGTCGCCACGCGACGCACTTCGGGCGCCTGGCGCGAGGTCTCGGAACCCAGGGCAGCGAGGGGGCAGCCCTGCTCGGCGTTCTCGACATGCGCCTTGGAGAGATAGGCGTTCAGCATGGCCGCCAAGGCGTTGCCGGGGGGCTCTTTGGCCACGACATCAGCCACTGCAGCTGCAGACTCTGCGCAGGCCTTGCGCGCCGCTTCGGCCAGCATGGCCTCGCGTGACGCGAAGTGGGAATAGAAGGCGCCATGCGTCAGGCCAGCCTCCTTCATGATGTCGGCGACACCGGTGCCGTCGTACCCAGTGCGCCGGATGGCTCGGGCAGCCACGGACACGATGCGCTCATGGGTGGCGTCCTTGGCTGCGGCTCTAGCATTTGCAATTGAATTTCGCATGATGTTCATCATACATAAGTCAACGATCCGATGCAAGCCCTGCTCGAAGCATGGACGGTGGTGTCGTGCCGATGGCGGCTTCGGATCAGACTGGCTGGCAGGCTTGCGCTGGAATACTCAGGCTGGCGTCTCGGGCAGCCGGGTCGGGGATTTGCCGCCTACACTTGGGAGCACAAATCCCTGTCTCGCCCATGTCCATGACTGACTCCGTCCTTGCCGCCCCCAAACCGGACGCCCTGGTGCGCGCCGCCTGCCCGCACGACTGCCCAGACACCTGTGCCCTGCTCGTCACCGTCAAGGACGGCGTGGCGGTGAGCGTGCGCGGGGATCCCGACCATCCCACGACCCATGGCGCGCTGTGCGCCAAGGTGTCGCGCTACGCCGAGCGCACCTATCACCCGGACCGCCTGTTGCAACCTCTCAAGCGCACCGGCCCCAAAGGCAGCGGGCAGTTTGCGCCGGTGAGCTGGGACGAGGCGCTGGACGACATCGCGGCCCGTCTGAAGACGATTGCCGCGCGAGACCCGCAGGCCATCCTGCCCTATTCCTACGGGGGCACGCTGGGCTGCCTGCAGAGCGAAAGCATGGCGGCACGCTTCTTCCACAAGCTCGGTGCCAGCCTGCTAGACCGCACCATCTGCGCCTCGGCGGGTGAAGCCGGTCTGCAGGCGGTCTTGGGCGGCAAGCTGGGCATGGACGTGGAGCAGTTCGAGCACAGCAAGCTGATCCTCATCTGGGGCAGCAACAGCATCACCAGCAATCTGCATTTCTGGACCTACGCGCAACGCGCCAAACGCAACGGCGCCAAGCTGGTGTGCATCGACCCCTGGCGCAACGACACGGCGGAGAAATGCCACGAGCACGTGCAACTGCGCCCCGGCACCGACGCCGCTCTGGCCTACGCCCTGATGCACGAACTGGTCACACACAACTGGCTCGATCACGACTACATCGCGCGGTACACGGTGGGCTTTGCCGCGCTGCGTGAGCGCGCCCTGGCCTGGCCGCCCGAGCGTGCGGCGGCGGTGTGCGGCGTGCCGGTCGAACAGATCCGCCAACTCGCGCACGACTATGGCACGCTGTCGCCTGCCGCCATCCGCATGAATTACGGACTGCAGCGCGTGCGCGGCGGCGCCAATGCGGTGCGCGCCATTGCCTGCCTGCCCGCCCTCGTCGGCGCCTGGCGGCACGACGCCGGCGGCCTGCTGATGTCGAGCTCCAATCACTTCAAGACCGACAGCGCCGCGCTGGAGCGCCCCGACTTGCTTGCCGGACGCAAGCCGCGCACGCTCAATATGTCGACCATCGGCGATGATCTGCTGCAACCGGCTTCGTCCGGCTTCGGTCCGAGGGTCGAGGCTCTGATCGTTTACAACAGCAACCCGGTGGCCGTCGCGCCCGAGGGCGACAAGGTGCGCGACGGATTCGCCCGCGACGACCTGTTCACCGTGGTGCTGGAGCACTTCCAGACCGACACGGCCGATTACGCCGACTATGTGCTGCCCGCCACCACCCAGCTCGAACACCTCGACGTGCACAAGTCTTACGGGCACCGCTATTGGCTCGCGAACAACCCGGCCATCGCGCCGCTCGGCCAGTCCAAGCCCAACACCGAGATCTTCCGCCTGCTGGCCGCGCGCATGGGCTTCACCGAGCCGTGTTTTCAGGACACCGATGCCCAGCTCGCCGCACAGGCCATTGCGCCCGACCCGCGCAACGGCGACATTCGCTGGGAAACACTGCAAGCCCGCGGCTGGGCCCGTTTGCCCGGCGCCACCGCCCCGTTTGCCCAGGGCGGCTTTCCCACGCCGTCGGGCCGATGCGAGTTCTGGTCCCAGCGCGAAGCCGACGCCGGGCGCGACCCCTTGCCCGAGGTGCTTCTACCCTACGAGTGCGCCGAGACCGCGCCGGACCTTGCCGCGCGCTACCCGCTGGCCATGATCTCGCCACCCGCCCGCAATTTCCTCAACTCAACGTTCGTGAATGTGGACAGCCTGCGCAAGCTCGAAGGCGAGCCCGCGCTGCTCATCCACCCTGACGATGCGGCCAGCCGCGGCCTTGCCGACGGTCAGATGGTGCGCACCTTCAACGACCGCGGCGCCTCGCTGAGCCGTGCGCGCATCAGCACCCGCACCCGCCCTGGCCAGATCGTGGGCCTGGGCATCTGGTGGCGCAAGCTCTCAGCCGACGGGCAGAACGTCAACGCGCTCACGCACCAGCGGCTCACCGACCTGGGCGGTGGCGCGTGTTTCTACGACTGCCTGGTCGAAGTGGCCGCGGCGTGAACGACACGACGACGCCATGGGCCTTCGACGCCGAGAATGCCTATCTGGCGTTCGAAGGCCTGTGGTGCTCAGGCCAACTCAGCGCCGCCGACATCGCCCGCCTGCCCGCGCTGGGCGTGGGCACAGTCATCAATCTGGCACCGCCGAACGCTTCAAAAGTTCTGGCCGGCGAAGCCGAGCAGGTCACCGCGCTGGGACTGAATTACGTCCAGATTCCGGTGAGTTGGGATGCACCCAGTCCCCATCAGTTCGAGCTTTTCGCGGGGGTGATGGCCGCTGTGGGGCATCAAGCCGTATGGCTGCATTGCGCCAGGAATATGCGCGCCTCGGCCTTCGTCTATCTCTATCGCCTGCTCGTTCGCGGCGAGGGCGAATTGCAGTCAGCCTGGCCGATGTCGCAGGTCTGGACGCC
>JAJTBQ010000075.1 GCA_021286835.1 Thiomonas sp. | reverse complement strand
CCTTCCGGTAGATTCCTCGCAAACAACGAGGAGATCCCATGCAAGCCATGCCCGCCGTCGCGGCCAACAGGACGTCGCACATCGCCGTCGCCAGTTTCATTGGCACGGCCATCGAGTTCTACGACTTCTACGTCTACGCCATCGCCGCCGCGCTGGTCATCGGGCCGGTGTTCTTTCCCAGTTCGTCACCGACGGCGCAGACGCTGAACGCTTTTGCGACCTTCGGCATCGCGTTCCTCGCGCGGCCGGTCGGCGCCTTCCTGTTCGGTCATTTCGGCGATCGATTCGGGCGCAAATCCACCCTGGTCGCTACGCTGCTGACCATGGGCGCCTGCACCACGCTCATCGGACTTCTGCCGGGCCATGCCCGCATCGGCGACCTCGCCCCCTGGCTGCTGGTCGTTCTGCGCATCGGCCAGGGACTGGGGCTGGGTGGCGAATGGGGCGGCGCGGCGCTGCTGGCCACGGAAAATGCGCCCAGGCATCGGCGCGGACTGTTCGGCATGTTCCCTCAGCTGGGGCCCTCGATCGGCTTTCTCGTGGCCAATGGTCTATTCCTGCTGCTGGGCCTGCTGCTGAGCCACGAACAGTTCATGGCATGGGGCTGGCGCATTCCCTTCCTGGTCAGTGCCGTGCTGGTGCTCATCGGCCTGTATGCGCGCCTCAAACTGACCGAAACGCCCCTGTTCAAAGCCGCCGCCGGCCAGGTCCGGCGCGTCCCGCTGACCGAGTTGCTCGCCGGCCATCTCAAGCCGCTGGTTCTGGGCTCGCTGTCCATCGTGGTCTGCTATGCCCTGTTCTATATCAGTGCGGTCTTCGTGCTGAGCTATGGCATCGGCACCCTGCATCTGCCCAAACCGACCCTGCAGGCCTGGCTGATGATGGCCATCGTGTGCATGGCGCTGGCCACCGTGCTGTCAGCCTGGGCCAGCGATGTGTTGGGACGCCGCGCCGTGCTGGTCGCGTCCGCCGTGGCCGCCGTGATCTGGGGCTTCGCGCTGGCGCCTCTTCTGGGCTCGGCCACCACCACGGGCGTGGGGATTTTCCTCTGCGGCGCGCTCTTTCTCATGGGCATGACCTATGCGCCCCTGGGTGCGATGCTGCCGGAAATCTTTCCCACGACGGTGCGCTACACCGGCTCGGGCGCCGCCTACAACCTCGGCGGCATACTCGGGGCTTCGCTCGCCCCCTATGTGGCCCAGGTTCTGGTCGCGCACGGCGGTCTGAGTTGGGTGGGCGGGTACATTTCGGTTGCCGCCCTCATCAGCCTGCTGGCCGTATGGGGTCTGGGCGAAACCCGCCACCGGGATCTGGCCCAGATCCAGCCGACGATTCTTTCCTGATTTTCCCCATGAACAGCGGGCCCCGCGCCCGGAGGACTCACGATGCGTTACGCCACTCTCGGATTCATACTTGTCATTGCCGGACTGAGTTCCGCCGCCACCGCCAGCGCCAAGGATGCGCCCATGCAGCCGGGCCTGTGGAGCATGGACATCCAGGGCAAAACCCAGATTGCGGCCGATCAGACCGTGCCGGTTCAGCGCACCATGAAAATCTGCGTCAAGCCGGGGCAGAAGCCTGAAACCGTGGTGGTGCCCATGGACGGCAAACAATGCACGCGCGAACAAAGCCCCGCAGCCGACGGCGGGACACAGTGGACCTTCCACTGCGATCTGCCGCAGGCCAAGGTCACGCAGACCGGCACCCTGCACTACGGACCGACGACCTTCAAATCGCAATGGACCATCGACAGCGTCACCCCCTCAGGGGCAACGACCCATTCCGACGTGCAGGTGAATGGCAAGCGTCTGGGCAGCGACTGCGGCAATCTGAAGTGAACCGCCGGAGTCCCGCGGCGCCATAAAAAAGCCGCCTCGAGGCACCTCGAGGCGGTTTCGTCTCCTCGGCGGGTAGGGATCGTCGCGATCCGCCCCCTCCTGCTTGATGTTCAGGCCACCTTGCGGTCGAAGAACTGCTCGTCTTCGGTCGAGCCCTTGAGGGCCGCGGTGGAAGCCTCGTTCTCGATGGTCGTCGTGACCGCGTCAAAGTAGCCCGTACCGACCTCGCGCTGATGCTTGACCGCGGTGAAGCCCTTGGGTGCCGCGGCGAACTCGGCCTCCTGCAACTCGACGAAGGCGCTCATCTGGTTGCGTGCGTAGCCATAGGCCAGGTTGAACATGGAGTAGTTCAGCGCGTGGAAGCCCGCCAGGGTGATGAACTGGAACTTGTAGCCCATGGCGCCCAATTCTTTCTGGAACTTGGCGATGGTGGCATCGTCGAGGTTCTTCTTCCAGTTGAAGGACGGCGAGCAGTTGTAGGCCAGCATCTTGCCGGGGAACTTGGCATGAATGGCTTCGGCGAAGGCCTTGGCGTAGGCCAGATCGGGCTTGCCGGTTTCGCACCACACCAGATCGGCGTAGGGCGCGTAGGCCAGACCTCGGGAGATCGCCTGCTCCAGACCGGGCTTGGTGCGATAGAACCCTTCGACCGTGCGCTCGCCGGTGCAGAAGGGCTTGTCGTTATCGTCGACATCGGAGGTGATCAGATCGGCTGCCTCGGCGTCGGTGCGCGCCACCAGCACGGTGGGCACGCCCATGACGTCGGCCGCCAGACGGGCGGCGACGAGCTTGGCCACGGCTTCGCGCGTCGGCACCAGCACCTTGCCGCCCATGTGGCCGCATTTCTTCACCGAGGCCAGCTGGTCTTCGAAGTGCACGCCGGCCGCACCGGCCTCGATCATGGCCTTCATCAGCTCGAAGGCGTTGAGCACGCCGCCGAAACCGGCTTCGGCATCCGCCACGATGGGGGCGAAGTAGTCGATGAAGCCCTCGTCACCAGGCTGCTTGCCTTCCATCCACTGGATCTGATCGGCACGGGTGAGGGTGTTGTTGATGCGCTTGACCACGCTGGGCACCGAGTTGGCCGGATACAGCGACTGGTCGGGGTACATCTCGCCGGCCAGGTTGGCGTCGCCTGCGACCTGCCAGCCCGACAGGTAGATGGCCTGCAGACCCGCCTTGACCTGCTGCATGGCCTGGTTGCCGGTCAAGGCGCCCAAGGCATTGACGAAGGGCATGTCGTGCATCTGTTTCCACAGACGATCCGCGCCGCGGCTGGCCAGCGTATGCTCGACCATCACCGAACCGCGCAGGCGCACAACCTCTTCCGCGCCATAGCCACGCTTGATGCCTTTCCAACGCGCGTTTTTTGACCACTCCTGCTCCAACTGCGCCACTTGCTGTTTGCGATCTGCCATCTGCTTCTCCGGTGAATGAAAAATCGATGCCTCAGCGTAGTTGACTTTTGCGGCGCAGCATAGTCTTATGTCTTATATAAGAGATAATTTTATATATTTATATTTCAATGACTTAGGGACAATTTTTTGCAATACGGAATATTTTCTTGCTTTATGAAAGCTCGATGACCTGCGTTGCAGCAGGTTGTTTTCATATCCCGAATTTAAAATTCCATATTGTGAAAATAAATAGGATGGGACTCATATTCACCATGCCGCGCCAGCCTCGATCACAAGATGAACGCATCGACAGCCCTGCCAAGCCCGCGCCGCACCAGCAGTCACCACGCCATCTCAGTGAACTGTTCTGGGTGTTCAACCACCTCACCCTGCTGGGCGTCGGCGGTGTGCTGCCGTTTGCGCAGCGCATCCTGGTGGAAGACAAGCACTGGTTGCGGAACGAGCAGTTCGTCGAAATGCTCAGCCTGGGTCAGGTTCTTCCAGGGCCAAACCTGATCAATCTGGCCCTGATGGTCGGCCAGCACTTCTTTGGCTGGCGTGGCGCTCTGGTTGCCCTGGCGGGCATGCTCGCCGCCCCGCTGGTGCTGATCTTTCTCGTCGCCATCGCCTACGCGCAATACGCCAGTACACCCGCGGTGGCCCATGCCTTGCAGGGCATGTCTGCGGTGGTGGCGGGGCTGGTGATTGCCATGGCGATCAAGCTCTTCCCGGCCATCCGCCACGATCTGCCCAACTGGGGCTGGGCTGGATTGGCGTTCGTCGGTGTGGGTCTGCTTCGCCTCGATCTGCTTTGGGTGCTGGTCGTGCTCGGGCCGATCGCCGTGGCCTTGGCGTGGTGGCGCCTTCGGAGAGTGTGATGCATTCGCTCGGTTCGGGTCTGGCCTTCTTCGGCCACTTTCTGCTGTGGTCCCTGCTGTCGGTAGGCGGCGCCATCGGCCTGCTGCCCGACATGCACCGCTATCTGGTCGTGGACCAGCATTGGCTGACCGACACAGCCTTCACGTCGGCGCTGGCGCTGGGTCAGGCTTCGCCCGGCCCCAACATGATTCTGTTCTCGGCCTTGCTGGGCTGGCAGATCCTGGGCCTGCCGGGCGCGCTGCTCGCCACCATCGGGCTGATTCTGCCGTCATCGCTCATCACGGTGGCGTACTTCCGCTACAGCCGCATCCACAAGGATCGCCGCTGGGTGCGCGCCATGCACGACGGCATGGCGCCGATCACCGTCGGCCTGCTGCTGTCCTCGGGCTGGCTTCTGGCGCGACAGGAGGCGAGCAGCTGGCAGCGTATGGCGCTGATCGTGCTGACCGTCGTCCTGGTCGTGCGCACGCGGATCAACCCACTGTGGCTGCTCCTCGCCGGCGCGGGTCTGGGTCTGGCCGGCGTCATCTGAAGCTCTGGAGATCGACCATGCTCGCACGCATCGAGGGTCTGCATGCCGCGCCGGTCTATGGCGTGGAGGCGCTGCGGCGGATCGAAACCGCCGCCGCCCAGGACTTACCGCCTCACACCCTCATGCAGCGCGCCGGTGCTGCCGTTGCGCGGCTGACGCAAGCCGTGTTTCCGCACGCACGCCGCATCGTGGTGCTCGCTGGCGCAGGCAATAACGGCGGCGACGGCCTCGTGGCCGCGGCCCTGTTGCAGCGAGCCGGACGGGACGTGTGCGTTCTCGCGTGTGGCGGCGCAACGTTGAGCGACTGGGTCTCGCGCCTGCCAGCGGATGCCGCGTGGGCCTGGACGCAGGCGCAAGCCGAACAAGTCCGCTGCGTCGCCGTCGATCGAGGCGACCTGCCCCCGGCCGATCTGTATCTCGATGCCCTGCTGGGCATCGGCCTGCGCGGGGGCGTGCGAGCGCAGACGGCCCTCCTCATTCATAGGCTTAACGCGCAACATGACGCCGCGGTGCTCAGCGTGGATCTGCCCTCCGGCCTCGACGCTGAAACCGGCGTCGCCCAAGAAGCCTGCGTGCGTGCAAACACCACCCTCAGCCTGCTCGGCCTCAAACCAGGACTGTGCACCGGCCCGGCAGCCCCCCTGTGTGGCGATCTGTGGCTGGACGACCTCGACGTTCACCCTGCAGCCGACGGTTCACGGCCTGAGCCGGGCGTCACCTGGCTGGGCGCCGATCTGATCCGCCCCCTGCTGCCCGATCTCACCAAGGCCGCCCACAAGGGCAGACGCGGCGACGTACGGGTGATCGGAGGCGCCGCGGGCATGACCGGCGCGGCCTTGCTCGCGGCACGCGCCGCGGCACATCTCGGCGCGGGAAGGGTTTTCGCCGGTCTGCTCGACGCTCACGCCCCCACCGTGGATCTGCAAGCGCCCGAGCTGATGCTGCGCTCCGCAGCCGCGCTGCTCGACGTGCCGGACGACCGGGCCTGCCTGCTGATCGGGCCCGGGGCTGGCATCGACGACACGGCCAGCGCCTGCCTGGCCCGGGCGCTGGCCTCATCCAACCCGCTCGTTCTCGACGCGGATGCGCTCAATCTCCTGGCCGCGAACGACCACGCGGCCGACTCGTTACCGGCGCCGCAGACCTCGCTGCGGCAACGCCGGGCCATCACGGTCCTCACGCCGCACCCGCTGGAGGCCGCCCGGCTGCTCGGCACAACCGTGCAGGCGGTCGAGTCGGATCGGCTGCGCGCCGCTCGAGATCTGGCTGCGCGATTCGCCTGCTGGATCGTGCTCAAGGGCCACGGCAGCGTCATCGCCTCGCCGCAGCAGAGCGTCTGGATCAATGGCACGGGCAACGGCCTGCTGGCCACGGCGGGAAGTGGCGATGTGCTGGCGGGCAGCGCTGCCGCCCTGATCGCGGCCACCGGTCAGGCCTCGTCCGTGCTGGCCGCAGTCTGGCTGCACGGTCAGGCCGCCGACCGATACGCCGCGCAGCGCGGCCCCTGTGGGCTGACAGCAGCTCAGCTCCCCTTGTGGATGGCTGCGAGCTGGGCTCATCTGGCGGCCGTCCCTGAGGGTCGAATCCGTGCCCGTCCAAGTCCGACCGGCGACAACGACATGCACTCCCCTCAAAACCCTTTGAATTGACGCGAAGACCGATTTTTGCTAAGTTGCACTCATGTTCACCGTACCGTCGTGCTCCGCTTTCAACCTCGAGCTTGCGCTTTCCACCAGCGCCGGTGCGAGCGTCTGCGTGAGGCAAGCGAGCGGGGTTGCCCATGATGCGCTGCTACGGGATTGCCTACGACTGGCCTTGCCCAGCGAACCCGTGCGCGACTGAACCGACGTCTTCCCCAAACACCAAGCGCCCGCGGCCTCGCCACCGGGCGCTTTTTCATATGCGCTTTGCCATGACACCTTCTTGCCCTGATCAGAAACGACTACCCATCGGTGGATGGGCCATGCCCCAGCGACAGCCCACCCACCCCGCCGTCGCGACCTTTTCGCGCTGAACAAGCCCATTCGTTTTTGGAGATCCTTTCATGTTGAAGCAACCGCACACCAAATACCGCGCCTTCCCACCCATCGACCTGAAAAACCGCACCTGGCCAGATCGGGTGATCACCCATCCGCCCATCTGGATGAGCACCGATCTGCGCGATGGCAATCAGGCGCTTTTCGAACCCATGGACGCGCAGCGCAAGATGCGCATGTTCAAGATGCTGTGCGCCGTCGGCGTCAAACAGATCGAAGTGGCGTTTCCCTCGGCATCGCAGACCGATTTCGACTTCGTGCGCGAACTCATCGAAGGCGGCCATATTCCCGACGACGTGACCATCGAAGTGCTGACCCAGGCGCGCGAAGACCTCATCCGCCGCACCTTCGACTCGCTGCGCGGCGCCAAGAAGGCCATCGTGCACGTCTACAACGCGACCGCGCCCAACTTTCGCCGCATCGTGTTCAACGTCGACGAAGCCGGCTGCACCCAGATCGCCGTGAACGCCGCCAAGCTCATCAAGCAGATCGCCGCCGAGCGCCCCGAAACCCAGTGGACCTTCCAGTACAGCCCGGAAGTGTTCAGCGGCACCGAGCTTCCTTTCGCCGTTTCGGTCTGCAATGCCGTGACCGAAGTCTGGCAGCCCACTCCCGAGAACAAGATCATCTTCAACCTGCCGGCCACGGTGGAGATGAGCACCCCCAACATCTACGCCGACCAGATCGAGTGGATGCACCGCCACCTCGACAGGCGCGACAGCATCATCCTGTCGCTGCATCCGCACAACGACCGGGGCTGCGCCGTCGCCGCCGCTGAACTGGGCGTGATGGCCGGTGCCGACCGCGTGGAAGGCTGCCTCTTCGGCAACGGCGAGCGCACCGGCAACGTCGATCTGGTCACGCTGGCGCTCAATCTCTATTCGCAGGGGGTGAACCCCGGTCTCGATTTCTCCAACATCAACGCCGTGGCGCGCACCGTGGAGGAGTGCACCCAGTTGCCGGTGCATCCCCGCCATCCCTACGCGGGCGACCTGGTCTTCACCGCTTTTTCAGGCTCCCACCAGGACGCCATCAAGAAGGGGCTGGCCGCGCAACGCCACGACGCCCTGTGGGAAGTACCGTATCTGCCCGTCGATCCGGCCGATCTCGGCCGTGCCTACGACTCGGTCATCCGCGTCAACAGCCAGTCCGGCAAAGGCGGCATCGCCTATCTGCTCGAAGCCACCTACGGGCTGGTCATGCCGCGGCGGCTGCAGGTCGAGTTCAGCGGTGTGGTGCAAAAGCACACCGACGCCACCGGCGCCGAGGTGACCGCGCAGCAGCTCTGGCAGATGTTCAGTGAAGAGTACGTCCAGAGCGCGCAGCCGCTGCATCTGCACAGCTACCACCTCAGCGATCATGGTGAACGCCAGGGCATCCGCCTCGAGCTGGACGTGGACGGCAAGCGGCTGAGTCTCACGGGCGAGGGCAACGGCCCGATCGATGCGGCCATCCATGCGCTGCGCCTGCCTTTGGCCGTGCACAGCTACGAGGAGCGGGCGCTGGGTCTGGGCGCCGATGCCAAGGCTTCGGCCATCGTCGAAATGGCCATTGAAGGGCTCGCGACCAGCACTTATGGCGTCGGCATGGATGCGAACATCGTGACCGCCTCGGTGCGCGCCCTCGTTTCCGGCGCGAACCGTCTGCTGCAACGTCTGCCCGACGAGGCCGCCCGGCAGCACGTGCAGGCGATGCAAGCGCCCTTGCGGGCCGTGGCCTGATCGGCACAGGCCTGCGCTTGGCGCCGTGAGCCGCCCCACCTCGGGGCGGTTTTTTCTTGCG
>JAJTBQ010000074.1 GCA_021286835.1 Thiomonas sp. | reverse complement strand
GCAACCGCCTTGTAAGCGGTAGGTCATCCGTTCGATTCGGATAGTCGGCACCAAATCATCAAATAAAACCATCGTTTATTGATCTGGCCCGATCTCCCGCTCGGGCTTCTGGTGCCTGATGCCTCCACTAGCTGGAATGCGTCATCCTTCGCCTGCATCGACCGCCAAGTTTCGGCCTCGGTCATGGGCCGCACTTGAAAGCGCGACAAGACTGGGTTCGAGATGCGCTCGCTGCGAACTTTGCATGACAGGATGCCTTGACCGAGTTGCGAATTCCTGTACGAACAAGTCGGATAAAAAATGATCTGGACAAATCGTCTCAATTTGTATCAAATGGTGTCTGAGCCTTTACTGGCTCTTTCAGGGAGTGTGCAATTCACCCAGGTCCTTACCGACCTGGGTTTTTTTTGCCTGCAGCCTTGGCACCCGGCCCGGCGCGATCGCGCGGGTCGCAGATGTTGCGACGCAACTGAGAGACAATGAGCCTGATTCCCATCAGGCTCAGCGCATGTCCTCCCCTACTTCCCGCAACGACTGGCCGCAGTCCATTGTTTTGCACAAACTGTCGCGCGTGCTCGAACTCACCTATGCCGACGGCACGCAATACCGCCTGCCCTATGAGTTGATGCGGGTGTATTCGCCCTCGGCAGAGGTACGCGGACATGGCCCAGGACAGGAGACTCTGCAGACCGGCAAGCGACAGGTCGTGATCGACAGCGTGGCCCAGGTCGGCAACTATGCCATCCAACCGCACTTTTCCGACGGTCACGACACCGGCATCTTCACCTGGGACTACCTGCACTTTTTGGGGTTGAATCAAGAGACGCTTTGGGCCGACTACCTCGTCCGTCTTGAAAAGGCGGGCGCCGATCGCGACACACCGCAGCCCAGCGTTTCATCCCAAACACATCATTGCGCATCCCATTGAGTTTTCCATGAGCGACTCTCCCCAAACGTCCACCACCCATTTCGGCTACGAGCAGGTCGCCGAGAGCGACAAGGCTGCGCGTGTGCGCGGCGTGTTCGATTCGGTCGCATCACGCTATGACGTGATGAACGATCTGATGAGCATGGGGCTGCACCGCGTCTGGAAGACGTTCACCATCGCGGTGTCCGGGGTGCGGGCGGGGCATCGCGTGCTGGATGTCGCTGCCGGAACCGGCGATTTGTCGCGCGCCTTCGCCCGCAAGGTCGGCCCAGCTGGCATGGTGGTGATGAGCGATATCAACGGCTCCATGCTCAGGGCCGGACGCGACCGGCTCATCGATTCGGGCGTTCTGGTTCCCACGGTCTTGTGTGATGCCGAGCAGCTGCCGTTTCCGGATGCCGAATTCGATCTGGTGAGCGTGGCCTTCGGTCTGCGCAACATGACCCACAAAGACAAGGCGTTGCGGGAAATGCAACGCGTGCTCAAACCCGGCGGCAAGCTGCTCGTGCTCGAATTTTCCAAGCCCTGGGAACCGCTGCGCGGCGCCTACGATCTTTACTCCTTTCAGGTTTTGCCCCGCCTGGGCAAGATGGTGGCCGGTGACCCGCAGAGCTACCAGTACCTTGCCGAATCCATCCGTATGCACCCCGACCAGGAGACGCTGGCAGGCATGATGCGCGAAGCGGGTTTCGGTCATGTCGATTGGCACAACCTCACCGCGGGGGTAGTGGCCCTCCATATCGGCCAAAAATTTTGAGTTGACGCAATACGTTGCGCGTCGATTGAACTTTCCCAGCCCATCAGTAACAAAATGTCACCTCATTTCGACTTTCGGGAATTCGCATGAAAACAACCGGTCTGCTCCGCAGTGTTCTGGCCTTGGGGCTGATGCTGACTCTCGCACTTGGCGCAGTCGATGCGCAGGCCAAGCGCATGGGTGGTGGCAAGAGCATGGGGCGGCAGAGCAATGCCGTCACGCAGCGTGAAGCGGCCCCGCCCCAGCAAGCGGCCCCCGCGGCGACTCGTCAGCAGGCGGCGGCCACGCCTCCTGCCAAGCAGCCGAGCCGCTGGGGTGGCATCCTCGGCGGTCTGGCGGCCGGCCTGGGCCTGGCTGCGCTCTTCCATGCCCTGGGTTTCGGGGGTGAACTGGCTTCGTTCCTGGGTTCGGCGCTGATGATCGGCCTACTCGCTGTGGCAGCGTTCTGGATTTTCAGCCTGCTGCGGCGCAAGTCGGGCGCCGCCAAGCCCGCACAACCCATGCAATACGCAAACGCGCCTTCGTCCGGTTATGCGCAAGCGCCTTTGGGCGTCGAAACCCATATGCCGCCGCAATGGGCGCCCCAAGCGGCTGGAATGTCGTCCACGGGACCGTCGCCCGTCCCGGCCGATTTCGACCGTGAAGGATTCCTGTCCAGCGCCAAGCAGCACTACACCCGGCTGCAGCAAGCCTGGGACGCGGCGGATCTGAACAGTCTGAAGACCTTCACCACCCCGGACATGTACGAGGCGCTGGCCGCCGAGTTGCAGCAGCGTGGCATGACCCCCAACAAGACCGAAGTGGTCACGCTCGAAGCCTCACTCTTGGCGCTGGAGGAAAGCCCGGCAGAGTATGTCGCCAGTGTGGAGTTCTCCGGCCTGGTTCGCGAAGAGACCTGGGGTGGAGCCAGTCCGGTGCGTGAAGTCTGGAATCTGGTCAAGCCCCGCGACGGATCGAGCGGCTGGCAACTCGCCGGCATTCAGCAACTGAACTGACGCTCGGACTTTCCCTCTTTCTCCCTCTTTCTCCCTCTTTGTCCCTCTTGACACGCCGCAGTCGCGCAAGCGCTGCGGCGTTTTGCATGGCCACGGTGCGGTAGGGCCTGTTAACGCTATTTCTGCACCCGCGCCTGGGGTCTGGGCGGAGGCAATGCGAGGCGCAGGCCGCGCCGTGGTGGTTTCCACCACAAGCGGACTGCAACGTGGCAGTGCGCCGCCCAGACCCCCGGCCCGAAGGGTTGCCCCCAGGCGGGGCCGCTGCGGCGTTGTCGGTGTGAGGCAAGGCAGCAAGCCTTGCCTCACACCTCCGCCTTGCATCCATCCCCGCCTGGGGGCAACGCGGGTGCAGAAATAGCGTTAACAGGCCCTAGCGCATCCGCGGACCGGAACGGGCTCCTAGAATGAGCCAGTAAAACGCCACGCCCATGCGCATATCCGACGCCAAGACCTTGATACCCGACCGAGCACAGCTTGCACGCAGACTGCAGCATCTCGTCCTTCCCGCGCTCAATCACCTGCTCGCGGCCGATCCTCAAGCCCAGGGCAAGCTCAGCGGACATGCCGGCAAGACCCTGGTGTTCAGTGCGCTTGGCGTGGATCTGCCATGGGAAATCGATGCCTCAGGCTTGCTGCAGACGGCATCGCAGACGGCTCTGACGCCCGATGAGGCGAATCTGCATATCACCGTCGATCCGGCGGCCGTTCAAGATGCCATCGTCCGGCGCGCACCCCTGAATCTGAGCGGCGCGCGCCTGCGCGGCGACGCGGAACTTGCGCAAACCCTGTCCTGGCTGATGGCCCATGTGCGCTGGGACGTGGAAGACGATCTCGCGCAGATCATGGGCGACATTCCCGCGCACCGGCTCGTGCAGACCGGGCAGGCGGCGGTATCGCATGGCCAGCAAGCCTGGGCGCGCGCGCATGAACGTGCGCGCGACTGGTTTGCCGCCGAGCCGCGCGCGCTGATCAGCCGCGGCGAGTGGGCACAGCAGCAGGAGGCCGTGCGCGAACTGCGCGATCGTGCCGCCCGGCTGGAAAAACGCCTCGCCCTGCTGCGCCAACAATGCGGCACACGCGAAGACTGAGCCAACCATGCGCAGACTGCTCCGCTTGCTGAAGATCTGCTCCGTCATCCTGCGCCACGGCCTGGATGAGATGGCGCTCTCGAGTTTTCAACACCCCTGGCTGCGGCGGCTTGGCCGCGTGCTGACCTGGGGCAGGCCCCTGACCGAGCCGCGCGGCGTGCGCCTGCGCCTGGCGCTGGAAAGCCTGGGGCCGATCTTCGTCAAATTCGGACAGGTGCTCTCCACCCGCCGCGACCTGTTGCCGCCGGACATCGCCGACGAACTCGCCAAGCTTCAGGACAACGTCCCGCCGTTCGACTCCGAAGTCGCCGTGGCCATCATCGAGCGCTCGTTCGGCAAGCCCATCGAAGCCCTGTTCGCCACCTTCGAACGCCGGCCCGTGGCCAGCGCCTCCATCGCCCAGGTGCACTTTGCCACGCTGCCCTTGCAGCAGGGCGGTGCCGAGGTGGCGGTCAAGGTGCTGCGCCCAGGCATGCACAAGGTCATCGAGGAAGACCTGGCCCTGATGCACACCATGGCCGCCCTGGTCGACCGGTTGTGGAGCGAAGGTCGGCGCCTCAAGCCCCGCGAAGTGGTGGACGAATTCGACAAGTACCTCCACGACGAGCTCGACCTGGTGCGAGAGGCCGCCAACGGGGCGCAACTGCGCCGCAATATGGCCACGCTCGACCTCATCCTCATCCCGGAGATGCATTGGGAACTGTGCCGCAACGAGGTGATCGTGATGCAGCGCATGGAGGGCGTGCCCATCGGCCGCATCGACGCGCTGCGCGCAGCCGGCGTGGACTTCAAACAATTGGCCAAGGCCGGCGTGGACATCTTTTTCACCCAGGTGTTCCGCGACGGCTTCTTTCACGCCGACATGCACCCGGGCAACATCATGGTCAGCCTGCAACCGGACACCTTCGGCCGCTACATCGCGCTGGATTTCGGCATCGTGGGCACGCTGTCCGACTTCGACAAAGACTACCTGGCCCAGAACTTCATCGCCTTCTTCCGTCGCGATTACAAGCGGGTTGCCGAGCTGCATGTGGAATCCGGCTGGGTGCCGGCAGACGCGCGCATCGACGAACTCGAAGCCGCCATACGCAGCGTCTGCGAGCCGCAGTTTGCCCGCCCGCTCAAGGATATTTCGCTGGGGCAGGTGCTGCTGCGGCTGTTTCAGGTCTCGCGCCGCTTCAAGGTGGAGATCCAGCCCCAGCTTGTCTTGCTGCAGAAGACCTTGCTCAATGTGGAAGGGCTCGGTCGCCAGCTTGATCCGGAGCTCGATCTGTGGACCACGGCGCAGCCCTTTCTCGAAAAATGGATGAAAAGCCAGGTCGGCTGGCCTGCCTTCCGCGACAAGCTGAAGAACGAATCGACGCGCTATGCGCAATACCTGCCCGAAATCCCCCGCCTGCTGCACCAGGCCCTGCTCGCACAGGAGAAGCGCGACGACCCGGTGCTGCGCGAATTGCTGCAGGAGCAGCGCCGCACCAACGCCCTGCTGCAGACCCTGATGGCGTTTGTCGTGGGCTTCATCGCCGCCGTGCTCCTGATCGCCGCGGTGGACAGCGGCTGGTTGCGGCGCCTGTTCTGAATCCTCTCCCACCTGCCCATGACCCTAACCGACCGACGATTGCCCGACGGCACTGCCATCCCCGCCATCGGACTGGGCACCTGGCGCATGGGCGAACGAGCGCAGGCGCGCGACGCCGAAGTGCTCGCTGTTCGCGAGGCATTGCGCCTGGGATACCGTCTCATCGACACCGCCGAGATGTATGGCGAAGGCGGCGCCGAGAGCATGCTCGGCGAGGCGCTGAGGCAGGCTTTTTCCGCGGGCGAAGCGCGGCGCGAATCGCTCACGCTTGTCAGCAAGGTCTATCCGCATCACGCCAGCACGCGCGGCGTGGTCGAGGCCTGCGAGCGCAGCCTGCGGCGGCTCAAGGTCGATCAGATCGACCTCTATCTGCTGCACTGGCGTGGCGCGTTCGCCTTGTCCGACACGCTTGAAGGCTTCGCCCAGCTCCAGCGTCGCGGGCTGATCCGGCATTGGGGGGTGAGCAATTTCGATGTCAGCGATATGGAGGAGCTTTTCGCGCTGCCGGGCGGCACCGAATGTGCAAGCAATCAGGTCTATTACAGCCTGGAGGCGCGCGACATCGAGTTCGACCTGCTGCCCTGGCAGCAGCGCCGGCAGATGCCGCTCATGGCCTACAGCCCCATCGGCCAGGGCGCGCTCGGCTCGCATCCGGCCTTGCAGGCCATCGGCCAGAGCCTTGGCGCCAGTGCCGCCCAGGTGGCGCTGGCCTGGGTGCTGCGTCAACCGGACGTCATCGCCATCCCCAAGGCCGTGCGCGGCGAGCATCTGCGGGACAATCTGGCTGCGGCGCAACTGCCGCTTTCCGCATCGGACCTGCAGCACCTCGACGCCCTCTTCAACCCGCCCCGTGGCAAACAGCCCCTGGCCATGATTTGACGCCGAGGCTTGCCGCACCCGTCGCGGCTCGGCACAATGCTTTCGTCCCTCGCCCTCCCAACAACCATGTCCGACACGCAAATCCGCGACACCCTGCAGCGCCTGCATTCCGTGCTGCAATCCCAACCGACCGTCGATCCTGAACTCAAGGGCCTGCTGCAGACTCTGGAACAGGACATTCAGGCTGCGCTCGAACGCCAGCAGGCCGACGCCGAGCCCGCGCAGAACGACGATCTCGCCGAACAGGCCCAGACCCTCGCCACCCGCTTCGCGGCAGAGCATCCGAACATCGATCTGGCGCTGCGCGAGCTGCGCAGCCTGTTACTCGGGCTGGGACTGTAGTTCGCGCTCCACCGCATGGCGCGCCGAGAGCTGGCGCGCCATGCGGATGGCCGCGATAAGACTGGAGGGATCGGCAAGATCCCGGCCGGCGATGTCGAAGGCCGTGCCGTGATCCGGGCTGGTCCGCACGAAGGGCAGACCCAGCGTCACATTCACGCCCTGCTCCACGCCGAGATACTTCACCGGAATCAAGCCCTGGTCGTGGTACATCGCCACGACCATGTCGAAGGCTCCGGGATGTTCGGGTGGCGCGTGGCGCGCCCGCATGAACACCGTATCGGGCGGGTAAGGTCCGCTGGCCTCGATGCCTTCGCTGCGCGCCTGGGCAATCGCAGGCGCGATGACACGCGCCTCCTCGTCGCCGAAGAGCCCGGATTCGCCCGCATGCGGATTCAGCCCGGCCACCGCGATACGAGGCCGCTCCACGCCCCAGCCGCGGCCCGCCTGATGGGCGATGCGCAGAGTGTGCAGCACCGCCTCGGTCGTGACCGCATCGATGGCCTGCCTGAGGGCCATGTGCACGGTCACAAGCACGGTCTTGAGCTGATCATTGGCCAGCATCATGCGCACGGGCACGCCGCCCGCGATGTGCTGCAGGATTTCGGTATGCCCGGGAAAATCCACCCCCGCCGCATGCAGCGCCGCCTTGTGAATGGGCGCCGTCACCACGGCGGCGACGCGGCCTGCCATCGCATCGCGGGCTGCGGCGTCGATGCACGCGAAAGCGGCCGCACCTGCGCGCGCATCCACCTGGCCGATGACAAGATCTTCCGGCAGTTGGACGATGGGCAGTACGGGCATGGCGCCTCTCGGCGTGCTCTGCCATTCCGCCAGATCGTCGAGCGCCACGATGACGGGGCGGCTGCTGTCCGGCGAAAACGACATGGCGCGCGCGGTGCGTGCAAGCCACGCGGCGTCTCCATAGACCACGCAGCCCTCGGCTTCGCCCCGGGCGAATGCCCGCACCAAGGTTTCAGGGCCGATGCCGCAGGCGTCGCCCAGCGTGAGCGCGATGGGAAGGGCTCGCGGCCGGTCAGGCGGGGTTGTCGAGATCGAGGAAGACATGGTCGAGTCCATAGTTGGCGGCCAGATGCTCGCCGAGTGCGCGGATGCCGTCGCGCTCGGTGGCGTGATGGCCACAGGCCAGATAGGTGATGCCCATTTCGCGCGCGAAATGCGCCGTGGGCTCGGAGATTTCTCCGCTGACATAGGTTCGCGCGCCTGCGGCCCAGGCGTCTTCGATCCAGTCCTGCGCACCGCCGGTGCACCAGGCCAGCAGCCCCACCGGCGCATCGGCCTCGCCGACCACCAGGGGCGCACGCCCCAGGTCGCGGGCGATGGCCTGGGTCAACGCGCCCACCGAATCCTGCGTGGCGCGGCCCAGGCAGCCGAGCTGCTGCTTGCCGAAACGCCCCTGCACCGTCCAGCCCAGACGCCGCGCCAGCATCACGTTGTTGCCGACTTCGGCGTGCGCGTCGAGCGGCAGGTGATAGGCAAACAGATTGAGATCGGCGGCCAGCAAGAGCCCCAATCGCTTGCGCTTCTGGCGAATGACGCGCGGATCTTCGCCACGCCAGAAATAGCCGTGATGCACGAGCAGCGCGTCAGCGCGAAGCGCGATGGCGCGCTCGATCAAGGCCAGGCTCGCAGTCACGCCCGTCACGATGCGCTGGACATCCTCCCGGCCCTCGACCTGCAGGCCGTTTGGGCAATAATCGGTGAAACGCGCGCAATCGAGATAGGTATCGATTTCGCCCTGCAATAGATCTCTGCGCATGGTGGCCTTGAAGCGTGAGTGGCCGCCGCCATGTGAAAGACATCTCTCACGATGCCTCTGTATGCGACGCCTTTGGCTGCTATTTTCCCAGACTGTGACCATCGCGCTTGCCGCGCTGTTCGTCATCGCCACACTCAAACC